>JAAYGP010000060.1 GCA_012727625.1 Clostridiaceae bacterium | reverse complement strand
TTAAAAGACGGGAGCTTCTTTCCCTGTTTATGCTTTCACTGTTTTATTTTAAAATGAATCAGTCTCATGGCATTTGCAATCGCCACCAACGCGACACCCACATCTGCAAAAACCGCCTCCCACATTGTAGCCAGGCCGCCGGCACCCATGATTAAAAAAATCGCCTTAACCGCAAAAGCAAAAATTATATTCTGCCAGACAACTGATTTTGTTTTTTTTGCGATTTTAATAGCAGTAAGTATTTTTGACGGTTCATCACTCATCAGGACAATATCCGCAGCTTCAATCGCCGCGTCACTGCCTAAACCCCCCATTGCCACCCCCACATCAGCCATTGCCAGAACAGGCGCGTCATTTACCCCGTCTCCCGCAAACATTGTTTTCCCCTTTTTCTTTGACTTTTTCTTTATACTTTCAAATATTTCCACCTTGTCTTCAGGAAGAAGCTCCGGGTAAACAATATCAATACCCGCCAACCTGGCTGTGACATATGCAGATTCGCTATGATCCCCGGTCAGCATAACGGTTTTTATTCCCATGCCTTTAAGCATGCTTATCGTAAAGCGGGAATCATCCTTTACCATATCAGAAATAACCAGATATCCCTCATATATGTCATCCACCGCTATATGAACAATCACTCCGGGGGCGTCTTTCTCCGGAACAGCCACTTTCTCCCTTTCCATAAGTTTTTTGTTCCCGATGATTATCTTTTGTCCGTTACGGTGATACACCACACCCAGCCCGGGTATTTCAGCGTGTTTTACCCCTTCCGGGATGTTTTGTATTTCCCCGGCGGCATTTGTTATGGATTTCGCTATGGGATGATTGGAATAGCTTTCTGCCTCTGCTGCTATCTGCAAGAGCATCTGCCTGCTGTATTTCCCCGTTGGTACCACATCCACCAATTCAAACTTCCCTTTTGTCAGTGTTCCTGTTTTATCGAAAACGGCTGTTTCCAAATGATTCAACGCGTCAAGGTAATTCCCCCCCTTAATAAGCACTCCGTTTCCGGACGCAAGACCCAAACCTCCAAAATAGCCGAGAGGTATGGAAATAACCAAAGCACAGGGGCAGGATATTACAAGGAAAGTTAAAGCCCTTTGGAACCAAGTGGAAAATAATTCTTTATAATTGGCAAAAGCTCCTGACTGGCCGGTTATAAATACTGAACCCTGAAAGACGGTGTTTTGGTTCAATGTTAAGAGAGGGGGAACCAATGCAATAAAAAAAGCTATTAACACAACGGCTGGAGTGTATACTTTCGCGAAGCGGGTTATAAATTTCTCTGCCGGGGCTTTCCTTGCCGCCGCATTTTCCACCATTTCAAGTATTTTCTCTGCCGTTGAGTTTTTAAAGCTTTTAGTAACTTTAATTGTTAAAAGGCCGTCCATATTTACGGAACCTGAAAAAACCTCATCACCCGGTTCTGCTGCCTCAGGTGCGAACTCTCCCGTTAAAGCCGATTTGTCAATATTGGATGTTCCATCTGTTATAATACCGTCAAGGGGAATTTTCTCCCCGGGTTTTACAATTATGGACTCGCCAATCATGATATCTTCAGGTTGCACAACTTGTACAGTACCGTTTCTTAATACATTACCATAATCAGGGCTGATTTCCATAAGATTACTTATGGATTTTCTTGATCTGTTAAGGGCTATGTCCTGGAACAGCTCTCCAATCTGGTAAAAAAGCATAACAGCAACGCCTTCCGCATATTCACCTATAACAAATGCCCCAATCGTCGCAACGGACATCAGAAAATTTTCATTGAAAACATATCCTTTAAAAATACTTTTCCATGCCTTTACAAATACCCCGCTACCAAGAATCAGATATGAAGCCAGGTAAAGTATCAGTTTAGCATCTTCGGAATGTTTAAAAAATAATGCAACAGCAAAAAGCAATAGCCCTGGTACAATAAACAGAATTCTTTTTTTTTCGGGGACAAGAGACTCTTTTTCTGTTTTAAATTCGCTTATGACTACAGCAGGCTCATACCTTTTAACAATATCCTTCAATTCAGGCATCAATCTGCTGAAATCTTCATCCGTTTCAACTGTTAATGTTTTCATAACAAAATTCAATGATGCTTTCACTCCATCTATTTCATTAACCTTATTCTCTATTTTAGCCCCACAATCAGCGCAGCTCAGACCCTCAAGCAGCAGTATTTTTTTCTGTGTCATATAAACTCCTCACTTTTCCCTTAGATGTGTAAGCCCCAGATCAAAAATATATTTTACATGCTCATCATCAATTGAATAATAAACTATCTTTCCGACTCTTTTATAGCGCACAAGCCTGGCTTGTTTTAAAACCCTTAATTGGTGCGACACAGAGGATTGTGTCATGTTTAGCAGATTTGCCAAATCACACACGCACATTTCAGATTCTATAAGTGCGCACAGTATTTTCATCCTTGTTAAGTCACCGAAAACTTTGAACAGCTCAGCCAAATCATAAAGTTCTGTTTCTTCCGGCATTACTGACGCAACTCTTTTAACCGTTTCTTCATGTATGACATTACAGTCACACCGTTCCATAATTACATCCTTTTCAGACAATATAACCACTCCTCAATCTATTCCCCATTTTTTGGCTGCATTAATTACTGCAACAACTTAAACAAAAGTAATCCAACTCCTGTTTTCTGTTTTCATTCTCCGTTCACTGTTTACTGCACCCTGTTCTCTTTTCCCTGCTCCCTGCTTTCTGATTCCCTTTTTTCTGTTCCTGAAACCAACCATTCACTTGAATATATGTTCATATGTTAATTTGATAATAGCATAAAAACATACGAATATCAATAAAAATATTTATAATAAATCGCTGCTACAGTAATAATAAAACATTTTTGCCCGCAAATCGAAAAGTAACACCTTACAATACCGATTAATTAGTGGTAGAATTAAATGAACTCATTAAATTAAACATAAAAAAATTAACATATTTTTTCGGGGCAAAATGCACGAAATGCTTCATGACTCCCTTTATGATGTTCTTGCATTAGCCCATGAAATGGGGCATGCCATG
>JAAYGP010000059.1 GCA_012727625.1 Clostridiaceae bacterium | reverse complement strand
GGCTTCGGAGGTAAAACCCCACCCCGCCCGAAAAAAGAACAACCTCCTGGCAATAGGAAATGTGGTTTTCATATTCTTCATCTCCCTGACGATTATTTGCGTTCGCCGGGAGATGTGGAAATTTATTATATGACCTAGGTGATACCATGAATAATAGGGTTAATCGAAATCGGCTTATTGAATACTTTATAATGCTTGCTAAAATCAAAAGTTTTTCCGGTGAGGAAAAGGAAATCGCATCTGCTTTAATTTCAATACTGGAGCGGATAAATCATTTGCTGGTCAGGGACAGAAAAAGTCCTGGAATGTCAGTCAGTATTGATGAAACAGGGAATATTTATGCTCATTTGCCCGGGAATACGGATGCGTTTAGGCCTGCTTTATTTTGCTGTCATATGGATACGGTAAAGCCGGAAGAGGAAATAAAACCAATAATAAAAAACGGTATTATTACAAACGAAAACAAAGGTATTCTCGGAGCTGATGACAAGGCGGGAATAGCCGCCGTTATTGAGCTTCTGGAAATTATCACGGAAAATGATCTGCCACACGGGGATATTGAGATCGTTTTTACGGTTATGGAGGAAGCCGGAATGGCAGGTTCCAAAAATTTTGACTATAAAAGACTGAAATCAAAAAACGCCTATGTTCTGGACGGAAGCATGAAGCCGGGTATTCTTGCGAAAGCCGCACCGTATAAAAACAGGATAAGTATAAAAATAACAGGAAAAGCCGCGCATGCGGGGGTTGCTCCCGAGGAAGGAATTTCATCCATACAGGTTGCGGCAAAAGCAATTTCTGACATGAAGTTATTACGTATTGATGACGTTACAACAGCCAATATCGGCACAATTTCAGGCGGAACAGGTGAAAATATAGTCTGTCCGGAGGTTTTTATGAAAGCCGAGGTCAGAAGCCATGATGTGAATAAACTGGAGGAACAGACCGGGCATATGCAGAAATGTTTCGAGAATGCGGTATCTTTTTACGGTGCAGAAGCAGCATTTAATGTTCAGCTGCTTTATCCCGGGTTCAGTATTTCTGAAACCGATTACCTGGTGCAATGCTTTCGGGAAGCGTGCATAAAGTCAAATCTTGAATTCGGTACGTGTATATCCGGCGGGGGCAGTGATGCGAATATATTCAACAAAGCTGGCATTAAGGCTGCCGTTGTCGGAATTGGGGTTAATGAACCGCATACGGAAAGAGAAAGGATATCGGTTGAGGATCTTACCGCTACGACTGATTTATTGGTTAATCTGATTAAAACAGTATGAGATAACTTTACAAACCGCAGGGTTAAAAAAAAACACCATGATTGTACTTCACAGCTCTTACAAATAAATTGTCTGTTTCCGTTATTGCACAATATCCGGATACAGAACCGTGAACAGTACAGGTATTTGTTATGGAGGGATTTATAATGTCATATGAAAATTTTGTTTATGAGCAGCCAACAAGAATAGTTTTTGGGAAAAACAGCATTGAAAAACTTGGCTGTCTTGCGCTTGAATTCGGAGCCAAAAAGGTGCTTATTAATATTGGAGGCAGTTCCGCGCGAAAAAGCGGGCTTCTTGATAATGTGATTACACAGCTTGAAAAAGCCGGAATCGAATATGTTTTACATTCCGACTGCACTCCAAATCCACGCAGCACCTGGATCGATGAAGGAGCTTTTATATATACCGCAGAAAATTGCAATTTTATTTTAGCCATTGGCGGAGGAAGCGTAATTGATGCATCAAAGGCTATAGCCCTGTTGGTGACTAATCCGGACAAGGATGGTATATGGCATTACATGAGCGGTGAGGGCGAATTTAAAAATGAAGCGGTAAGTCTGGCTGCTATATTAACTCTGGCGGCGACAGGCTCAGAGTGTAATGGTTCTTTCGTAATCACAAATGAGAAAACAAAGGAAAAGTATGTAAACTCGCATAACTCTGCAAGACCAGTTTTCTCAATATGCGATCCCGCTTACACATATACGGTGAATAAGTGGCAGACGGCCTGCGGTATATCGGATATTATAAGCCACGTGCTGGAGCAGTATTTATATAATGATAACACCTGTGATGTCAGTGACGGTATGTGCCTTGGAGTGCTGAAAGCCGTTGTCAGATGGGGTCCTGTTGCACTGAAGCAGCCGGATAACTATGACGCAAGGGCAAATCTTATGTGGGCAAGCACGATAGGTTTAAACGGAATACTTGGCGCAGGGCACGATGGCAACTGGGTTGTTCATATGCTTGAGCATGCCCTGTCGGCAGTGTTTGATGTAGCCCATGGTGCCGGGCTTGCCTGCCTTACTCCGTACTATATGTCATACATCAGCGCTGAGGACACGGCAGGAAAAATCGACCGTCTTGGAACTGAGCTGTTTGGAATTGATGGTTCTGTCAAAAACATAAAAGATAAAACAGTAAAAAAACTTGCAGAATTCTTTAAATCCATCGGAATGCCCGGAACTCTCCAGGAATTAATTAATGCGCCTGTAACCGATGACTTGATATATGAACTGGCGGAAAAGGCGTTGCCATGGAAGCTAATGAGTGTAGGCGGTTACAAACCGTTCACAGTCCGTGATGCAGTCAAAGTTTTCAAAAGCAGTACAAAACCATTGAAATTATAAGATATAGAGCCTGTAAACCTGCAAAATTAATGGTTACAGGCTTTTCCCATGCATAATAAAAAGTCAGACAGCAGATACAAGAAAGTATCATAGTTTTAATTATATTCTTTCAAAGATGGTACATACATGGCTATGTTTGAAAAATCCCTGTCTTCATGTAAAAGAAACAAATTGTTTTCAATAACCGTTTGTACTATCAGGACATCCATTGTACTGCGAACAGTAATACCATTGGCCCTGCAGATGAAGTATATTTTTGCGGCATCCTCATATGATTTGAGGCCGTTTCTCAGATGATAAAATGTTTGTGTGCTTAAATACTTATGGAGCAAATCAAACTCCTTTTTATTCCTTGCGCCCTGTAAAATCTCCTGGTAGATAAAATAATTAATGCCGAATGGAATCGACTTTGACAGCAAATCTTTAAAGAGCAAGACACCATTTGTTTCTCTGCCCCTGAAAAAATTAATCAGAACCGAGGTGTCAACCAAAACCATTTTACTTTCCCTCTCTCATTTTCCTATAATCATAGTGCTCATCAAACTGAATTTTACCATATAGATCCATTAAATTGAGTCGTTTTCTGTTTTCGATAAATTCCTCAAGGGCCATATGAATTAACTCTTTTTTTGTTTTTGCACTGCTCAGCTCAAATGCTTCTTCAACTAATTTGTCGTCTAAATCAATATTGGTTCTCATGCCATAACCCTCCCGGCATATTATTTAGCGTGGATTTATAATACACATTACCATACACATTATAATACACATCCAATAATGCTGTCAATGCACTATTGCGGTATAATTTCATCTGCCTTGCATTCCATCTCTATAAACTCTGTCTGCTCAACAAATCCAGTAATTTTTAATATATGGTATTACCTTTCTGTTTGCTGTTTTCTTTACTGTCAGGAATACAAAGATAATGGCATGGCTGAATATTGTTATTTACGCTGTTATTTTATTATCATCTTCGGTAATTTCCTTTGTAACAAACAAAATTAATAATTTACCAAACATAAATATAGAGGCTTTTATATCTTCATCAGCATTCGCATATGTTTCCATTGCGTTGTCAGTTTTAATCCTTGTATTGTCATATTTTTTTTACAGCAAAAAGCTATGAAAAAAGAGATATTTGAAAACAAGCGGGTTGTTCATTGAACTAAAATGAACAACCCGCTTTTGCCTGCGTTTAAAAAGTATCTTAAATTACTTAAGAACTGAATATCAGCGTATAACTCTTCTCGCGGTGAAATATGTTCTTTGATAATAACCGGAAAGAAGAGAAGATTTCTTAACAACATCCCCTGTCGAAGGAGCATGCACAAATTCATTATTGCACACATATATGCCGACATGGTTTACATTTTTACCATCTGCCGCAAAAAACACAAGATCTCCATACATTAACTCCGATTTAGGTACATAAACCCCAGCCGTTGCCTGGGATGCGGATACTCTTGGCAGTGTTATTCCAAGCTTCCCGTAAAGACTGTAAACCAGACCGGAGCAATCATAACTGTCAGGACCTGTTGCACCCCATTGATAAGGTTTTCCCATTTCCTGCTCAATAAGTGCTTTAAGCTTTTCAACAGTATCCGGAGAGCCGCCCCTTGATATGTCTGCGCCTGTGACGTTATTCACGGAAGTGTCCTGGCTTACAGGCCGGCCTGGCTGATAAACGACTTCTTTTGACAGGACGTATTTTTCATACATCCTTTTAACCAGTATAATTGCTTCTTCACGGGTGGCCAACCCCTCCGGGCTGAACCTGTTGTTTCCGATTCCTGTTATAACCCCTGAAGCATACAAATATTTAACTGCGTCATGAGCCCAGGGAGCGATCCGTTCTTCATCATTAAAATAGTGTTTATCATCTATGGATAAATCATATTCCGGTTTTGCGGCTTTCAAAGTACGGTACAGCATGGTGCTCAGCTCCTGTCGGGTTGCTGTGTAATCGGGGGCAAATTTTCCGTTTCCTACGCCGTTAACGATTCCCAGGCTGAATGCTGCTGATACATTTGGATTTTTAGTATCAATAAAAGGATTTGTACCGGCAGTCTTAATTTTTTCCCCAACAAGGCCTTCATACAGTTTTAACGCAAGCT
>JAAYGP010000058.1 GCA_012727625.1 Clostridiaceae bacterium | reverse complement strand
CCATTGGAATGAGGATTGTCTAAGTTGGCTTCATAGGCGGGGTAATGGAAAAATACATGGGGTTACAAGAAAAATACCGGCTGAAGTATTCAGTGAAGAAAAGAAATACTTAAGACCGGCACTTGATAAAATTAAACTTAATAAGCCTGCATTAAGTTTAACCTATCAAGTACGAAAAGACAATACCGTTGCCATCAAAGGAAACCGCTATACTGTTCCGAAAGGCACATACAAAGGGCCTCATACATATGTAAAGGTATGTTATATAAATGATAATGAACTAATAATTATAGAACTTGATACAGATAAAAAGCTCGGACAGTTCAAAATACCTGTGGATAAAGGAAATCTCGTTAGAAACAGTGATCATAAACGAGATAAAAGCGGAAAAATTTCGGCTTTAATTAAGCAGACAGCTACCAGCTTTTCTGCCCCCGATAAAGCAGAAATATTCTTGGAATTTATCCGTTCTGAAAAACCAAGGTATATAAGAGATCAGATTCTCTTAGTTCAAAAAGCTATTAAGGATGTACCGATGGAAGTTATAGATAGAGCCCTGGATTTTTGTGTGAAAAACAGGCTCTACAAGGCAACAGACTTTCAGGATGCAATAAATCATTATCAGAAAGAAAGAAGCATTGCAGATAACGCTTCTGATATTGATATAAAAGTATCTTTGCTAACTCAGGAGAATCTCGAAAAGATTAGAGTCACACCTAAAATACGTGATATGTCGGAATATGTTAATGCTTTGGGAGGAAAACAATAATGCAGACTGCAATTGATAATCTTAAAACAATGCTAAAAACACTAAACCTTCATAACGCTGCTGGACAAATTGAAGAGTTATTAAATATACCGTTAAATCAATCTATATCCTATGAGAAATTTTTAGAAAAGATTTTTCGCTGTGAAATTAAGGGGCGTGAAGAAAAACGCTTTGAAAGGCGTTTAAAGCATGCTTCGTTTCCGGAATATAAGACACTTGATGAATTTGATTTAAATGAACAGCTTTCATTAAGCAAAAGACAATTTAATCAGCTTAAGGAACTTAGCTGGATCGAGCAGGGTTACAACCTAATCCTGCTTGGCCCTACCGGTGTTGGCAAAACCATGCTTTCAATAGGGCTTGGTATACATGCTATTAACAATGGCTATAAGGTTCATTTTGTAACAATGCATGACCTGGTAAACATTCTTAAGACTCAGGAGATTTTAAGAACATCCAGAACCAGATATAAACGTATTGTTGAATCAGATTTGGTTATTATTGATGATTTGATGTTCATGGCAATGGAAAAGAATGAAGCTAATTTGTTTTTTCAGCTTATCAACAAGCTGTACGGGCAATCATCAATTATTATCACATCAAATAAAAGCCCGGAAGATTGGGGTGAACTTATTGGAGATCCTGCAATTACAACAGCTATTTTAGATCGAATTGTCCATAAATGTGAGGTTTTAAATCTGGATGGCGACAGTTACAGATTAAAACACCGCAAAACCATTTTTGGCAATATTTAGGTGTAAAAAATTATTGACCGAAAATTGCAAAAAGTTACTTGACATTCACAGCTTGTCTTCAACTTGAGGTAGGGAATGCTTTATCATATCAGGCAACCCCATAAATTTGGGACAAAAAAATTCTCCCTTGCGTATGCTGGTGAACCTGGGAACAAACACATAATCAACATCTTTCGACAATAAGTTAAGTATATGCCCTATATATATCTTGATGGGTACACATATTTCAGGTACTGCTTCCTTAACCCCTTCGTCAATAATTTCCCTTGTACTTATGTCAGAAACAACTACCTGTGCTCCTAGCTCTTCAAACAATGTCTTCCATAAAGGAAAATAATAATAGTATAACAATGCTCTCGAATGCCTATCTTAATTTATCTAGACCTCCACAAAATATCAATTTAATTTACATAATAAACCTCAATCATAAAAAGAATTTATTTACCTTTTTCTATAAGCCATTTAAGAAATTTAATAGCATTATCTTTATTTTGACTATATCCAACAACAGAGATAACTTTGTCCTTATAGCTATAGCTTGTATTATCGAATATAGTTATGTCTTCTAAAGGTATGCCATATAGATGTTTTTTCGACTCTTGATCCGCATATAATCTATATCTTTGATAGTCCGTATTATCCTAAATCACACCCCTATCTATAAAAGGATCAAGATTTACAAACGCCCCTGACCTGCAATTTCTTTATAATTCTGCTCTGAAAATGCAAATAAGTCACCACTCCTTGCACCTAATAATACAAATATTTTCTGCCTACCATAAATATCTTCTTCACCTTTGTACTGTATAGGCAGGAAATTTATTTCCTCCAAATCCGCAAAATCCTCTAACATCTTTTCACTTAATTCTTCCAATTCATCTTGATATGCAAAAAACCGGCAATTAAGAGAATCTGTATTATTTTCATCCTCGCCTTCGGCGGTGCATAATCCTTTTTAAACACTTTTCACCTAAGGTCATTCTTTCTAATCGTCGTTTGAAACTTCACATTACATATTTATATATACATAAAATATTTATATAAGCTCGTAAATAAATTGTAGCCTTGAGAAGTCCAAGGTTTTTTCTTTCCACAAAAATGAAGTATGCAGGTATTTGATATTACCCAGTCCAGGTCATGCTCGTTATCGCTGTTAAAAAGATATGCGAGATAAAATCTTGCGTCATAATTATAAAGTTCGTCTGGAATTTCCAGTGTGTATTTGCCGTACAAGGTATTAAATATATCCTGGTCGGGCAAAATCAACTCTATGTCCTTACTCTCGTTTACGGTTTTGATGATTTCATCCATATCGACTATTTTTCTCGCTTTTGTAAGGTCCATAAGAATTACTCCAGTATTGAAATACGAGTGGTCTGTATCAAGGCGGATTTTATTGATATTGTCTGTAAGATTTCCGACAATTGCATGAGATGCCGCAGCATAAATCTTCCCCTCAGGAAACTCCGTTTTCCAAAGGCGATCCAATTCATTGATAACCAGAGTATCCGGGTCTAAATATAAAATTCTATCCAAACTTTCAGGTAAAATTAAAGGGGACAATAGCCTATAATACATGGATTGCGGGTAACGTTTTGTTGTTTTGGCATCCTTGAAATAATTTTCAGAAATACAAATATGTTCAAATTTTGCTCCATATGATAAACAAAAATGAAGCAAATCCTGTAAGCGCTTTTCCTCAATG
>JAAYGP010000057.1 GCA_012727625.1 Clostridiaceae bacterium | reverse complement strand
GTATCAAACTGTCCGCATCCAGCATATATTTATCTTCCACTTTTTTAAATGACATTGAGCCATCTTCACTTATTAACGCAAGATATCCGTTTTCACTTATTTCAACATTTTCAAGTATACTGCTGAAAAAGCTCTCACGTAGGTTAAACAATATAATACCTCTTAGTTTTGAATCGTTATCACCAATAAGGTTAAATATGCTCGCAACCTTGTTCTTATTCCCATGATATTTAAATATGCCATCCTGATGCAGGTTCAGCCAGTAAAAATCTCCATCCCTGTCATTATACTTTTGTCTCCTATCCTTAAAGGAGAAATTTATGTCGTCTGAGATATAATCCCTTTTTTGCAGCATGAATTGCCCGTCATTGAAATACATCAGAATTGAATCTATAATGGAATAATAATTTGAATAAACCCTGCTTAAATTACTCTCCGCCGATATGTAATATTGGGGTTTTATGTTTACCTCTGAATATTTCATTGACAGATAAATAGGTTCGACCGCTCTTTTAACATAGAGCATTTGTTCAAAAATATCGCTCAATTTGCTGTCAAGCAGTATTTTGGTCTGAGAAATCGTATCTGCCAGGCTTACATAAGCGTTGTTTTCAATTTGCCGGTAAGCAATATAATACGAAAAAGTTCCGGTTATAATAACCGAAAAAGCAATTAACGGGATAAACAATCTGATTATTGATGATTTTAAATGTTTTGAACTCCTGCTGATTAACAGGCTGGATAAGATGCCTCTAATACTTTTCACTTATACCTCCGTCACACTTACCCCGATGTAACACTCAGACATTTTGACTTCCTGATTCAATTCAACAATATCATTGTGTATGTTAAAATTTTTAAACTGGGATGAAATTACTATCTCTCACAATATCAAAGGTTAACGTAAAAAATAATAAAACTGTTCGGGTGAGACTTCTTTTTTAAGTCATATTCACCTCATTGATGTCAGCATGTAATCTTTTTTGAACCTATTTCATTTTTATTTTATCATCCAGGCTGATCTTTTTCCATAGTAAACAGATAAATGGACGATCAGCTCTTGCGAATAAAGCTCTTATTTCCGCCGTCGCACAATATCTGACCTGCTAAGTATCTGAATCAGGGGGAATGGCAACAATTTTTCAGAAAAAAATATTGATTCTGCTTAATAGTGTCTATTTTAACAGAATCAATATTTTGAAAGCGGTAACAAGTGTTTTATTTTGCTTTATATTTATTAAAAACGGCTTTTGGAGTATGATGAAATCAGTTAAGTAGGGATTTTTAGCGTTTAAAATATCGTCGTATCAAGTTTCAAGGGGGTTTTAAGTCCAGTTAATGCGGAGTGTTCTGTAAGGAACACTCCGAAATCAATCAACTCGCAAACACCGGTTACCGCTTGAATTGGACAGTATGTTATGGTGTAAATTATCAGCATAATTATTGTGAAAGCAGATTATATAACACCTGGGCTGCCTGAGCTCTGGTTGACGTATCCCTTGGAATCAAATTGTTTTTACCGTCTCCTGATACAATTCCGGTTTCCACAAACAATTTCATAGCTTCTTTCGCATAATCAGCAACTTTATAAGTGTCATTGAAGGATTCAAAACTTCTTTCGCTTTTACTCACCGGTAATTCATTCAATTTATCCAATATGCGGTAGAGTATCACAAACATATCCTGCCTGGTAATGTTCTCCTCCGGGGCGTATTTGTTATCTCCTATGCCCAGCACAAGACCCATGCGTTTTGCCGTTCCTAAATACGGTGTATAATATTTATCACCTGCATCCACAAAATTGTCGGTGACAGTTTCATCCGGCTCTATATTGTAAGCACGCATAATCATTATAAGGAAGTCAGCTCTTGTCACGTTATAATCCGGGGCAAATCTTCCTTCGCCCACACCCCGGGTAACACCTCTGGCTGCCATAAAGCCTACCGCCTTTTTATACCATGCATTTGCTGCAACATCAATGAATGAAACTTCGTTGTAACCTATCATAAATTTTGAAAAATGAGTAACTGTGAATTTCACTGCTTTTATCCGGGAATCATATCTGCCGCGTACAACCTTAAGGTTTCCTGATTCATCGATGTAATAAATTATAACGGCGTCTTCATCTTCTCCGGCCTGAAGTGTATATGGGATGATTATTTCAACTTTTCCGCCGCCAAAATCGGATATTATGGTCTCGCCTGATTTCACGGTTAAATCAAAGATCGGCCTTTCCCCGACTGTCTTTTGTATATCCTCCGGCAATTTTGTGTTATCAACCTTTTGCATGCCAATTATTATATCTTCTCCGGCTGCCACGCTATTGATAAAACCAAGCGTTTCTGTATTAAAGGTCATGGTGCCGATTCCTGTCTCTACAACCAAACCGGCATCAGTGTTTTCAGAAATTTGCCTTATAGCTTCTCCCGGAATTTCCAGTTCTGCTGCTTCTGTACCCTCTGGTTTTTCCATTTCTATCTCAATAAATGTTTTTTGCGCTGAATCTTTCATCTCGTTCGCCCCATAAATAAGAGCCAGAACAGTATCCATTTTAATCCTTGCCGAAGCTATGCCGGTTTCTTCATCTACAGTTGCAGATATTTGAGTTGAAAATGTGATTGTATTGTCATCCTGGGTTACTGTTACAGCCGGAATCGGTGTTGGCGTTGGTGTTGGTGTCGGAGTTGCAGGCGTAGTTGTTGGCTCCGGTGATGTATAATCCGGGGTTTCGGATTTTTTAATGGATACCTCAATTGCCTTATTAACATTGTAATCAGTTGAGGCGAGAATTTCGTCCATTAGCTTTACGGAGCTCAGGGTGATTTGGGCCTTTCCCGCTGCCTTTCCCCTGAATGTTAAAGTACAAAGCTCTGCTTCCCCGCTTTCAGGTGACTGATCACCAAGCTTTGCCAGCGCAAAGGTGATTTTGCCCTCTTCAGGTGTTAATGACAGTTTAAACCCTTCAAGTTTTGAAACAGCATTTACAAACTCAAGCTTTGCTTTATCATAGGTAAAATTTAACTCATAGGCGTGCAAATCCTGAATATCTTTTCCCGTAACGGTGACCGTAAAGCTGTCTCCCTCATCTATACTTGTCAAACCTGTCGTTATCTCGAATGAGCTGGCAGGAGCGGCAGTGACTGAGCCTGTAAAGAGCATAAAACTGATTGTGACTATTGCTGCTATTAAAACGGTTTTTACTCTTGTCTTCATAAAAGCTCTCCTTTTCTATTGATTTTTTTCACGGACACGGGGAAGCATTTTTGCTTCCCCGTTTCACTCCTTACCAACCTCTGTTACTTAGACAATAATTTCTTGGCAATAAACGCCAACTCATAAAGGCCTATTTCACCATCACCGTTAATGTCCATATGTCTGACATTGTTCCAGTCTTCAGATTCAGAATTCTTTCCATAGTTTGCAGCTATCTTGCCAAGATCGCCTATGTCTATTCCAGGAACACCATTTACATCTCCGGTGGAAGCTGTAATGACCAAACCCTGGAACCATGCAACAGCAGCATTCAGATCTTCAACAGCCTGATCAACTTCTTCGCTTGTAGCGCTGCTGTCGTCTCTTACGGCGATTGCGGCAGCAATTGCGTCACCCAGAATACTCTTTGTGCCAGCAGGATACTGTCCTGTATCGATGCCTTCTACGGCATTATCGTAAATCTCCTGGGCTGCTTGAATTGCTGATGCCAGTGCAGCTTTTTCCGATACAGTGACAGACCTGGTTGCCTGTTCCGGAGTCGATGCTGTTATGACACCTCCAGCGCTGTTGCCAAGTTCAGCTTTAGTTATGGCAATTATCCCTGTACCGCTTGATTTGGGATTGAAAACAAACTCAAGAATATCCGCATCGCCATTAACCGCATACTCATCTCCTAAGCTTGCCAGTATAGCCCTTACAATTCCATTTTCCTCATCATGATACACATCATCCGGAACTGTTGTTCCATCAAGTACTGGTTTAACAGTTACAAAATCAAACATTTCCTTATCATAGCTTATGGTTACATCATGCGCAGTAATATCTTCAGCTCCCAATAGTCTGTAAGTCAGGCTGAATTCATTCAGTCCGTCAACAGTTCCTGCTCCCGTCAGAATTGCAGCAGTTCCTTCTATCGCACTGCTTCTGGAAGCTTCCGGTGTATTACCATATCTGCCTATATTAATTCTGCCCCCGTTATTCATAGGTTCATTTGAATAATCATAATTCGGATCACCTGCGTCTATACAGGGTGATGTTACATCGTCATATACAAAGGTTGTGCCATCCCATCTTCCCGCTTCAGATTTTAAATGATAGTCATGGTTCTCCGGATCAGCAAAGCATGGATCCACTCCAAACAGGTTACCTACATTGGATAATGGTGTTAAGTCCTTTAAGTCATCGCCATTGTTATTGTAGAAACAATTGTATTCGACTATAAAATCGTGCTTATCACTCAATTCATAATAAATACCATACCCGCTCTCTTCACCGTCACGACCAACCAGTGGATTATCCTTTGTGTTTGAAATTATATTGTTGCGTATCGTCAAAGTAAAAAGTTCCGGCGGTGAGGGTTTTGCAGGATCCCATTCATGCACATTAATACCGGCTGCATGGCATGAATCAATAACATTGTTTTCAATTAACGCGTTGAATCCGTCAATTACAATTCCGCCCTTAAGCCTCAGGTTTGTGGCAGCATCACCGGCACCGGCATAATATCCGCAATTATAAACAATATTATGATGGATATGAACTTCTGCGTCTTCGGACGGGTACTCATATCCGGGAATGGAAATAGTACCAAACGCCCATATACCTGCATACTTGATGTTATAGATTACATTGTTGAATATCTCAATATCCCTCATATATGTGTAGCCACCTGCGTTATTTATCATGTTTTCCTTTTGGATTTCTATTCCGGGGCCACCTTTATCCCTTCCGGATATAATATTGTTATAGAATTTAACATGGTTGGAACTGCCAGCTCTTAACCCGCTGTTTGTCTGAATATAGATTATGTTGTTGTAAGCTTCAACATATTCGCATTTATAGGCATACATTCCGTCATGGCCTATTTCATCAATTATATTGTCATGGAATTTCACATGCTTGCAAGTATTGGCCAGAAAGCCATCATTCATGTTCTGTGTCAGATACATATTGCAAATTTCAACATCTTCGCATCCGCGAAAGAATATAAGAGTATAGTAGCTGATTCCGTTATGATTAGGATATTCCAGTTTTCTTTCTGAACCGTCGGTGTTTAAAGCCCTTGTTACATTATAACCATTTCCATCCATTGTAAAACCGCGGATAATAATATTACCAAGATATGCATCAGGTAAATCTGCCAGCATGTCGGTGGTTTTTTGCTGGATCATGGCCTGACTTTTAGGCCAGCAGACGTCTGTTGACAGCTTAAGAACTGTGCCCTCTTCGCCCTCCAGTATAACCTTTTGATCTTTTTTGCCTGCTATATAAATGGTATCATTAATATAATAGGTTCCTGCTTTTAAGCGAATAGTTGTGAATCCATCATTAGCAAGAACATAATCAATAGCTTGTTGAATCTCAACCTGATCATCGCCAACCCCATTCTCGTCCCCACCGTCACAGTTAAAGTCGCCGCTTCCATCCAGGGCAACGTAAACAACAGGTGCGGTTGGTGCAGGATCGGCAAATGAAATGCTGGTTGACATCATACACATAATCAACACTACAACACACAGATACTTTAAAGGTTATTTCATATTAAATTTTCCTCCCAACTACATAATAGACGTAACAGGCCTGTCCAACATTCAGTATATAAAACACCAAATAATCCTTCAATCATTTAACTTTATTTGACAAAATATTGACACAGGAGATAATATATGCAACACAGTATAAAAAGAAATAGTTAAAATTTGATACTAACCATAATTTATGCAACGTATTTTTATGATTTTCGATAGCCTTTCGCAAATTTCGTAGTTGACAATACGGGTTAAGTATACTCCATTGAATTTTTATATATTTTCCACCTGTAATATATTATTGCTTGTAAGGTTGTCCATTAACATTGCTGACTAATGAAAAGAATATTTAACATTATTTCCATACAATCAATATGAAGGCATTTTTATAAAATTTTAATTGGTGGGATGCTTATTTGAAAAAAGATTCGGTTATTGTTATGCTTACAGATTGTAACGGAAATGGCATAGTAGTATTATATATTTTAATGATATTGCAAAAACCTGCCGGTTTCAGTCATTAACCTGTTCGTGTAAAAGGCACGGCATATGGCTTATGCCAGGTTAAATCAAAGGAGCGTTGATTTTAAATGAGACTAATTGATTTATCACATAAAATAGAACACAATATGCCAATTTATCCGGGTGACTCAAGAATCAGTTTATGCCAGGAAAAGTTCCTGCAAAAAGACACTGTCTTTGGGCTTTGAGAAAAATTTTACCGTATCATCCTTATCAATGAAAGTTATATCTACGGGCAATGCGTTTAAAAGATGCTCAAGCTCCATTGGCTCAAGAATTCCGGTTTCAAGCTGTATACATCCGTCGGCAGACTTTTCTGCCCTTTCCTCTTTCTCCTGCTCTTTTCCCTCAGCTTCTGATTTTGCCGGCTCCCAGCTTTTTTTCTTATCAATAAAGCAATAACCAATTTCCGGGCTTTCTTTCTCAATCATGAGCCATTCTTCCTCGGTGAACAGCTCTGAAACCATGGGGAGCAGTATGTTTTCTTCTTTAAAGATCATGTCGTTAATTCTTGCTATAACATTTTCAAGTTTACTCAAAATGTTCTCTTCATCTTCATGGTTTTTAAGGTTATTCCGAACTTCCTTAATAGCTTCCCTGATCTCATCATCAACGCCCCACATTACCTTTTGTGGAGTATTAATTTTATACTTTTCCATAAGCGGGAAAATCAGGTTTTCCTTACGGCTGTAATGCTTGTCTATTTCCATTAATTTTGTGACATGCTCCAAAAGCTTTTCTGAATTCTCCCGTGTTTTCTCATTCCGGTATGATTCCATGGCTTTTCTTAGCTTACGAACAATAAAATCCTCTATTCCCCGGTTCTCCAGTTTAAACGTATCAACGGGATGGCCTGGGCTTTCTTCATGTTTTCCGGGTTTATGAATATCTTTAATGGAGCATGGACACTTCACATAATATTTTCCCTATATCAGATTATTTCTGCATAAACCAGTGTTTGGTTCAGCAATTGATATGCAACTTCCCCGAATGTTTACCGGCCCTGCAAATGGTGGTGTTGTTTTTCCTTCAAGCTCACAGTAAAGATAATTAAGTATACAGTTGCAGGAAAACACCGGTTTTTTGTCCTTTAGCCCTCGAAGTTGTTCTTCAAAACTTGCTGCATAGTTGTTGACCGAACGCGCAAAACGATATTCCTTTCCGGCAAATACGTGCGCATAAAATTCTACCGTCTTGTCTTTTTCGGAAACAGACTTAATGGACACATTCACTAATACACTGTTGTAGTCTGCTACTAATGGCAATTGTGTATCAATATTGTTTTAGGCTATATAATCTGACAATATAACTTCCTTTTCATTGATTAATTTCTCCAGCTTTGCATTCAATTCCATACTCTGTCATCTCCTTTCCTTTTGCCTTCAAAACGTTCATATATTGGTAGTTGCAATGATAAAAAGTTAACATTATCCCAATGACTATTGTATATCAAGTATTTATAATTAACAATATTATGTACACCAATTAGCAATTACCTTGATTGCACCAGGTTACTGTTCACACCCTGGAACACAGGCACTGGCTTGGCTTATTGTTCTGTTAATTTTCCAATTCTACCTGGATAAAATGGCATTAAACGGCTAAATTGAGCCATAATACATTTAACTTTTTGCTACTATGTCTTTTCATAGCAGCTTTTTTTTTGGGTATATTAATCAATATATCGTATTCAAAGGAGGTGGTGCCATGACAGCGAATAAAAAGCGGATACCCAATAGATTATCCAGGGAAAAAAGTCCATATTTATTGCAGCATCAATACAACCCTGTAGACTGGTTCCCCTGGAGTGAAGAGGCTTTTCAAAAGGCAAAAAACGAAGATAAGCCTATCTTCTTATCTATTGGGTACTCGTGAATGCTGTTAATAACCGACTTGTCACTGGTGCCATGTTATGGAGAGGGAGAGTTTTGAGGATAGAGATGTTGCAGAAATTCTCAACAAGCATTTTATCTCCATAAAGGTTGACCGGGAGGAACGCCCGGATATAGACCATATATACATGATGGTCTGTCAGATGATGACCGGG
This sequence comes from Clostridiaceae bacterium, assembly GCA_012727625.1. GTDB lineage: Bacteria > Bacillota > Clostridia > DSM-8532 > DSM-8532 > JAAYGP01. The sequence goes on along the minus strand of JAAYGP010000057.1, from coordinate 12,084 downwards.
CATGGCGGCTGGCCGCTTACCATAATCATGACCCCTGATAAAAAACCTTTTTTTGCGGGAACGTATTTTCCGAAGCATGATCGCTATGGAATGCCCGGCATTTTAAGTGTCTTGACAGGTGTGCATGAAGCATGGACACAAAATAAAAACGAACTGCAAAATGCCGGAGAACAAATCACAGAGGCAATCCAGGCAAGAAGCACTAATGTTTCAGGCTCGTTATCCGATAAGGTTATTCATGATGCATACAAACAATTTGTGAACATATTTGATGAAGAATATGGCGGTTTTGGCAGTGCACCCAAATTTCCGTCACCGCACAATTTGTTCTTCCTGCTCCGTTATTGGCGGGCATATGGGGAGAGAAAAGCGCTCGATATGGTTACAAAAACTCTTGATTCAATGTACAGCGGCGGGATTTACGATCATATCGGATTTGGCTTTTGCAGGTATTCGACAGACAGAAAATGGCTTGTTCCCCATTTTGAAAAAATGCTTTATGACAACGCCCTGTTATCCATGGCCTATCTGGAAACATACCAGGCAACCGGCAACAAGGAATATGCTGATATTTCAAAAGAAATATTTGAATATATAAGAAGAAATATGACATCGCCGGAGGGTGCTTTTTATTCTGCTGAAGACGCAGATTCGGAGGGAGTGGAGGGCCTTTTTTATCTCTGGAGCAAGGATGAAGTCATATCCATTCTTGGTAAAGAAGATGGTGAATATTTCTGTAAAATATTTGGCATAACCGTTAAAGGAAACTTTGAGGGCAGAAATATACCTAATTTAATTAAAAGTGCAGGAATTGATCGGGAATTTGTAAAAAAATGCAGGGAAAAGCTCTTTGCTGTGCGTGAAAAAAGAATTCATCCATTTAAGGATGATAAAATCCTGACTTCCTGGAACGCGTTAATGGCAGCTTCGTATGCCATGGGCGGTCGGATTTTATCGGATGACTCTTTAACGGATATGGCAGGAAAGGCGGTTGAGTTTATTGAAACAGCTCTTACCGGGAAGAATAAACGTCTGCTTGCAAGATACAGGGATAATGAGGCAGCAATTCCTGCATATCTTGATGATTATGCTTACCTTGCATGGGCGTATCTTGAGCTGTACGATACTACCTTTGAGCCTGAGTTTCTTAAAAAAGCAATAAAAATAAACGACGACATGAAAAGGCTATTTATAGATAAAGAAAACGGAGGGTTTTTCTTTTACGGGAATGACGCGGAAAAATTAATAGCCCGCCCCAAGGATGCATATGATGGGGCAATGCCATCAGGCAATTCCGTGGCCGCAATGAACATATTGCGTTTATCAAGAATTACCGGAAAAACTGACCTGGTTGATGAGTATGAAAATGTAATGCGCTGTTTTGCAAGACAAATACTGCAAGCACCCTTGGGGTATACCCATATGCTTACCTCCCACCTGTTATATTTGCATCCGTCGCAGGAAGTTATCCTTGTGGCGGGTAATGACAGAAGCTCGGTTAAGCCCTTTATTGATGTGCTAAGAAGCGGTTTCAGACCCTTTACTGCATCGGTTCTGTATGGAAGTGGCTTTTACGAACTAAAGGAATTAATCCCTTATATTGCAGAGTATCCGGAAGCGCCTGAAAAAGCTCTCGCCTATGTATGCAGGAACTTTGCCTGCGGGAAACCTGTTACAAACTCAGAGGATTTAAAACAGTCCCTTTTGCAGCCAGGCTGAAGGAAGTTATAAGCCACAGCCGGACAGATATTCCCGGATAATTATCCTGAATATATATTTTTATGTTTTGGGACAATACATTTCGGGTATCCATTCAATAACAGCAAGTGATTCTATTGAACAATAAAGGGGGGGTGTCCTTTTATGAATAATAATATTAGCAGGCCAACAATGGATCCGGAAAAAATGAAGGCATGGAAAACAAATGCTGTTGTTCATATCCATAAAGAATTACCGAACTCAAAAGTACCAATTCCATCGGATGAAAGTGTGGAGATTGCCAGGGAGTTTGTCAACGAAAATCAAAAGTAAAAAAATTCGCAGGGAGAATTCTCCCTGCTTTTTGTCAAAATAACATAAGAATTTGCTTGTTCAATTTTTTACTGCTTACATTCAAAACTCAAAGAAGATAGCTTCCACAATTCATTGTAATCAGTTTTACATAAATGTATAATTCATTCCGCTGTTGTTGTCCCAGTTTTCTGCGCTGTCTTTAAATACAAGGTTAATATTTTTACCGGGGCTTGTGGGGATATCCGCATGGAAAGAGTTCCCAAACCTGTTCATGCGAATGGTCTGAACATTCTCCCAATGATTGTTGCTGCCAAATCCGACAACGGTATAAACATCATCAGCGCCACTTTTCGCCAGAAGGCCGTCATATTTTATTGTGGCAATATTGTCGGATACTTTTGCAAGGTAAACACCATTATGCTGATAAGGCTGACTTCCAAACTCATCAAACCCTTCTGAAAACTCTTCCTTGAACTTTTCAGCTTTTTTGCTTATATGCTGACCAATTGAACTCTTTTTGTTTTTATTTTTTTTTGAGTCACTCTCAAAAACATTGTCAAGTATGCTCATACTTATTTTACCTCCGTTTTTTTATTAATTATTGCATGTTTAGTATGTATCAGAACCATACTATTTATTAAAGGATTATTTTAGAGTACAGGCAAGTGTTTTGCATCACTGCTTATTTATAGGATTTTTTGATTATTTTATAATAATGTTGTTTTCATCTATATTTTAAAAGTTATATCACCGGAATATAAAGCAAATAATATTAATAAAATATTGAAGCGCGGATTAATGACAAAAAACATCCAGGTGAATTTTATGGAGCAATTAATAAAGAAAATAATCATAATAGTTTTTTATATATTTTCTCTGATAACGTTATTATTATTTGTGTCCCCGGAAGAATTAAGCATGGAAAATCTGCTTCTGCCGGCAGTAGTTGTTTCTATAACCTTTATTATGGCTGCTTTTCCATATTTGCATAATATTAAAATCAAAAAAAAACACTATGCGTTGACGGTAATTTCCGTCTTCGCAATATCCATAAGAATTATATGGGTAGAACTTGTTCAGGTTGTTCCGGAATCTGATTTTTACACATACCATACTCTCGCGCAAAATATATTGAAAGGAAATATAAAAAACTCTGTTTTTGTTTCGCTGTTTCCGCATGTTTTCGGATTTTCAAAATTTCTCTCCTTTTTCTATGCTGTTTTTAAGCCGGTACCTGATACTGCAGTATATTTAAACATAGCGCTAAACCTGGGAATTCTGCTTATGATTTATTTTCTTGGTAAAAATCTGGTCAGTGTAAACACAGGTCTTACTGCAGCAGCTATATACGCTTTTTGGCCCTCACAAATTTTTTTCAACGTCTTTGTTCTTACAGAGCCCTTATATACATTCGGTGTTCTTTTTATTATTTGTCTTTATTATGCTTTCCTGACCCGTATTAACAATACAGTATTCATTGTTTTGTCACTTTTCACTCTTGGGGCCTTAACAGGCCTTTTAAGGCTGATACGCCCCACTGCGGTACTGCTGCTATTAAGTATTCTCATCCACTATTTTTTCATAGCGGGAAAAACACCTTCCCTCAATTTCAGCCCATTGAAACAACTCAAGCAACCGCCTGTGTTCCCTGGATTACATCTCAGCAAATCAAGAAACTTAAAAGCATTTTCCGATGCGGTAAACTCTCCGGTTATGAAGGCAGCGGACATATCCGTGCCGCTATATCACCAGCCTGGAAAGGTATCAGTATGGAGTGGGGCCCCTGCCCACGATATGAAAATAAACAAAAACTTACTTAACAAATTAAAAGCAGGTGCTGTAAAAACAGGTTACAGGTTTCTTCTTTCCGCTGTCCTTGTTTTAAGCTGCAATGCTTTAACAGGCGTTTTAATTGGCAGCATTGAAAAAAATATCGGAATTGAAACAGCGCGTCACACATCCGGCTTTTATCTTCTCGTGGGAACAAATCCGGAGGGGAAAGGGAAATACAATGATAAGGATGCCGCCGTACTTAATGCTTTGATTAATAAAGGGATACCGGCTGATGAAATACAGCGGAAGCTGTCAGAATCAGGTGTGGAAAGGATTTTGAAAACAGACATTATGTCACAATTAAGGCTTCAGATGTTTAAAAACAAGTGCATGTGGAGATTGGACAGTGATTGTATAAGTTTTACAAGAGCCCACATTTCAAAAACTTCTCATATTAATATTGAGAAACATTACATGTGGCTTTCAGGCGTGGCAGATTTTTATTATTCTGTTTTCTTTTTTATTGCACTGTCTTCGGTTTTTTTTCTAAGAAAAAATATTCCGTCATTCTGTTTTGTTTTTTATTTATATATACTGGGAACAGTCGCTGCCCATATGCTGGCAGAGGTGCAAAGCCGCTACCATTATCCTGTCATTCCGGTTTTTTGCATACTGGCGGCAGCCGTGTTAACACGAAAACCTGCTCGTGGCGGGCTGCCTGCTGTCAATACCAATACCGGTGGCAACGGTATCAGCACGAAAGCCCGTTCAGGATTTTAAAAATTACAGATAAGAAGCTCATTAATTTTCCCGCGGCCTTTGGAGTTGCTGTTAATACTGCGGGATGCTTTTATTTGTTTTATTCTGAACCCCCGGTACATCTCTTCGAAAAAATTGTCCTCCGGATCTTGATTTTTGGGATCCGAATTGCTGACCATAACCTTGGCGCCAACTTTCGTTAATAAAGAGACATACTCTGCAAGATTGCGCTGTGCCAGATCGTCAAAGCCGTCCCCGGTATATGAGGTGAAGCTGGAAGTCGGGCTTAGAGGGCGGTATGGAGGATCAAAATATACAAAAGTCGTGTTGTCAATGAAATCAAAGGATTTTTTATAATCACCGCAGACAATTTCAATATTTTTAAGAGCATAGGAAATGTTCAGAAGATTTGCTGGATCGCATATGGTTGGCTTTTTATATGAACCCACAGGAACATTAAATAAGCCTTTCCGGTTGACCCGGTAAAGCCCGTTATAACAGGTTCTGTTCAGAAATATAAAAAGAGCCGCGCATTCAGAACCAATTGAGCCAGCGCCATTTCCTTTCAGGTCGTTAAAACGCCTGCGTTTTGCATAATAATAGCTTTTACGCAGGGAGTCATCCAGGGGTATATACTCTTTTTCATATTTTAATAGCAGTTCGATAAGGTTTTCTGCTTCATCCCGTATAACACAATAGGTATTTATAAGCTCAGCATTAACATCGCTGATATAAACCTTTTCAAAATCGTACGAGGACAGCAAATCAAACAAAACCGCTCCCCCGCCGACAAAAGGTTCCGCATATTTTTTAATGGTTTCTCCCAGGCCTTCAGGATAAAACTTTCTGAGCTCGGAAAGGAGTTGTCCCTTTCCGCCGGCCCATTTAACAAAAGGCTTCAGCGGCACCTTTTCCCGTGAAACATTAATCCCGTTACAGACTTCTGTTTTCGTTATTCTGCTATCCTTGCAGAAAGCATCCGTTTCTTTGTAACACATTGTTAAAACTTAAAGGATACAAAAGCCTTTAATAATTTAACCGTATTTTCAACATCACTTTTGTCAACCATCTCACAGGGGCTGTGCATATATCTGCATGGGATGGATACACCTCCTGAGGGAATCCCGCCCGCGGTTTTATGAATCGCTCCAGCGTCATTGCCACCTCTGCTTATAACCTCCAGCTGGTATGGTATGCTCATTTTCTCAGCGCATTCTATTAAAGCGTTTTTCACCAGCGGGTGAGATATAGTGTACGCATCCTTAACCATAACGGCAGGGCCTTTACCCAAATCCACGGACAAAGGCTTGCACTCCGGAGTGTCACCTGTATTTGTTACATCAATTGCAACCGCTATATCGGGCATTAACCCGTAGGCTGCGGTTCCCGCTCCCCTGCTTCCGACCTCCTCCTGCACAGTGAAGACACAAATAATCTCATTTTCCGTATCTTCAAGGTCTTCCAGAAGCTTTATCAATATGGCGCATCCAATCCTGTCATCCAATGCTCTGGATATGAACCTTCCGTTCTGCTCCACGGCGTCCCCTGCAAAAACCGCGATATCGCCGGGTGTAACAAGCTTTTCTGTTTCCTCCCTGCTTCTGGTTCCAATATCTATATACATGCGCTCATGCTTAAGCTCCTTAAACTCTTCCAGCTTTTGCTCATAAAACACACAGCCGGTCACGCCATTTTTAAAACGGACTTTCTGGCCCAAAGAGTAGAAAGGACTTGCACCACCAATATTTGAATAGCGAATAAAGCCTTTTTCGTCAATGAATGTAGCAATCAAGCCTATTTCGTCCATATGGGCTGCCAGCATAATCCTCCTGCCTTTTCCTTTTTTAACAGCCACCAAGTTTCCAAGGGTATCAGTATATATTTCATCAACTTTTCCTGCCACTTTTCTTTCAATTACTTCTCTGATATTTTCCTCACGGCCGGACGGACCGTACGTACCTGTCAATTCGCTAATCAATGTTATCATTTTTTTATACCTCCCTCTAAAGACGGTAATTTCCCAAGGGCTTTTTCCACAAGGTTCTTCATATTCTCCAAATCATTTATGTTAAGAACCGAAACCGGTGAGTGTATATAACGGCAGGGAACTGATACGGTTATTACTTTGACACCCGTTCCCGATGTCTGGATTCTTCCCGCGTCATTCCCTCCGGTGGCGGTTTGCTTCCATTGATATGGTATCTTCTCCTCCTGCGCTGTTTTTACAAAATGCCCCAAAAGCTCCCTGTCCCCGATTGATGTCCTGTCCGCAAAAGACAATGCAGGACCTTTTCCCAGAACAGTGGACTGCCCGTGCTCTTTCACCCCGGGCACATCGGCGCAGGTGGTACCCTCGATAACAATCCCAATATCAGGTTCAACCCTGTTTGCAGCAATCCGGGCACCCCTTAAGCCAACCTCCTCCTGAACAGTAAAGCAAAGATACAGTTCAAACGGCCAAACCCTTTCCATAAGTTCAAGCAGTACCACACAACCGGCACGATCATCAAGAGCCTTGGCTTTCAGGCGGTTCTCGCCGAATAATACCGGCTCACTTGCAAAAGCGGCATAATCGCCTATATTTACATACTTTTCCGCATCTTTTCTGTCGGTTGCGCCAATATCAATATACAGATTTTTAAGTTTTACAACGCTTTCTCTTTCTTCCCTGTCCTGAAGATGAATTGATTTTTGCGCTATAACGCCGGGAACTTTATCAGCTCCAATCCTGACATGCTGACCGGGCAGAATACGGCTGTCCATTCCTCCCGCCGTGATGAATTTAAGCTTTCCGTCCTCAGTTATATCTTTAATCATAAACCAGACCTCATCCATATGAGCCGCCAGCATAACCTTCAGCGGGTTCTGACCGCTGCTGTTGCACTTTACAATGAGGTTTCCCATGCTGTCAATACAATATTTAAGGGATTTTTCCTTTACATTGTCCAGGATGTAATTGCGCACATCCTGTTCATCCCCGGAAACACCGTCAAGATTTGTAAGTTCCATGAGTTTTTGAACCATAATAACATCTCCTGGTTTATGTCATTTTTCAGGTCAGTAATCCAAACTTTCAGTCCATTAACTATAATAACATCTCCTGATTCCATCCGCATCGGATTTCACCAATTTCACCGGCTGAATACTTTGCTGCCAGGCAGGCAGCCATTTCCACATCCTCAACCTTTACAAGCTCCACACCGGTATGCATATACCTTAAAGGAATTGACACCTCAACCGTCGCCACACCCAAACGAGAAACCTGGATTGCCCAGCTTTCCGTGCCAGGATCGCCTGATTCAACGCTTAAGGATGTTGGAATTCTTTCATTTCCGGCAATCTCAAGAAGCCTGTTCGTTTCCTGGCGATGGTATGCGGGACCTATGCCTACAGGAATCCCTTTACCCAGCGTAAAACATTTTGATTTGCCCGCATCAGGCATATCGCCGTGGGTTACGTCGATAACCAGGGCCACATCAGGCTCCAGATTGTATGCGGCTGTCATGGCACCCAATGAGCCTGTCTCCTCCTGTACCGTGGCTATTACATAAATATCATTGTCATGTTTCAATCTCTGAAGCTGTTCAAGAATAAGAACAAGTGCAGCCACACCGCAACGGTTATCCATATTTCGCCCTGAAAGGCAGCCGTTTTTCATCTTCACCACAGGTGATACAATGGAGACAGGATCACCTATGCTGACCTTTTCCTTCAGGACATCATCAGAAAGCCCGGTATCAATAAACAGTTCGGTAATTTTAAGGTTCTTTTTTGTTTCCTGCCCTGACAATAGGTGGGGAGGCTTGGCACCTATTACGCCAAATACGTCATCCCTGCCGTGAATGGTTACACAGGAAGCACCCTCCACCTTGGTATCAACACCTCCCAGGTTTGATACACTTAAAAAACCGTTTTTTTCATATCCCGCAACAATCAGGCCAATCTGATCATAATGGGCTGTTATCATAACCTTTTTCGGATTTTTTGCTTCACCTTTTTTATATCCTATAACGTTAAAAAACGGATCACCCCAGGCTTTGTCGCAATATGGCCGGAAAAATTCCAGAATTTTTTCCGATGCTTCCTTTTCATTGCCGACTAAAGCATTAATATCACATAAATGCCCTATGAGCCTTTCAGTATCCATATTATACGCTCCTTTCAGGCTGTTCGGTTAAAACCCGGATCATCTCAAATTTAACTCTCCTTAAGGGTTTACATCTTAAAATTAAACACCTCACAGTCATGGATTACTGTCATAGCCTGTAAGTCTGTTAAGTTAAATGAGTAATCAGTTATCGTGTGGCGTTTTACATATTTTTCCTATTACATCGGCACATCGGCTGCAAATTGTGGGATGTTCATGGTTTTCGCCAACTGTTTCGCTGTACATCCAACATCTTTCACATTTTTTGCCGGATGCACGTTTTACTTCAACCTGTATAGTTTTGGCTGTAGGCTCCAATACAACCTCCGCTCCGGATGTAATGCATATCATGGAAAGAACATCCTTGTTCTGATTCAGGAATTCATATTCATCCCCGGATGCCCTGATATATATTTCCGCTTCAAGGGATGAACCGATTACTTTCTCATTCCGGGCATTTTCAAGAGCTTTAAGTATAATCTCGTGCACATCTGTAAGATGATCCCATTTTTCCTTCAATGCAGGATTTTCATACTCACCGTTTGCCTTCGGCCAGCTGTTAAGCTGGATGCTTAAAGGATTATCACCCTTTCTGTGAGGCAGGTACTTCCATATTTCCTCACTGGTGAAAGCGAGCACGGGAGCCAGCATACGAACAATGGAATCCAGGATAATATACATTGCGGTTTGCGCTGATCGGCGCTTTGCATCATCTGCCCTTGAAGCGTACAGCCTGTCTTTTATGACGTCAAGATAGAAATTGCTCATATCAACAACGCAGAAATTATGAAGATTATGGATGAAGCCATGAAATTCATACCTGCTGAAAGCATCCTCCACCTTGTTGATAAGGCTGTTGAGCTTCATTAAGGCCCACTTGTCAAGCTCCTCCATATCGGAGTAATCGACACTCATGGTCTCAGGATCAAAATCAGAAATGTTGCCCAGTATGAACCTGGCGGTATTCCTGATTTTCCTGTAGCTCTCTGCAAGCTGCTTTATTATATCATTAGATATGCGAATATCAGTTTTATAATCGGAAGATGCCACCCAAAGCCTTAAAATATCCGCTCCCACCTGATTGACAATATCCATCGGATCCATTCCGTTTCCGAGGGATTTGGACATCTTTCTTCCCTGTCCGTCCACAACATAGCCATGGGTTAAAACCTGCCTGTACGGAGCTCTTCCTTTTACCGCGACGGCGGTAAGCAGTGAGGACTGGAACCATCCGCGGTGCTGGTCGCTTCCCTCGAGATACATATCCGCAGGCCAGGCAAGCTGGGGATGTGTTTCCAGAACAGCCGCGTGGGTGGAACCGGAGTCAAACCAGACATCCATTATATCCGTTTCTTTTCTGAATTTACTGTGACCGCAGGGGCATTTTACGCCGTCAGGCAATATTTCGGAGGCTTCCCTCGCATACCATGATGTGGAGCCTTCCCTTGCAAACAATTCCTGAACGGCTTTTATGGTTTCCTCGTTTATGAGCGGTTCATTGCATTCTTCACAGTAAAAGATTGGAATCGGCACTCCCCACATCCTTTGGCGGGAGATGCACCAATCACTTCTGTCCTCCACCATTTTTGAAATACGTTCCATGCCCCATTCGGGAATCCATTGCACTTCCCTGATTGCCTGAAAGGCTTCCTTTTTGAAACTGTCCACCGATATAAACCACTGCTCGGTGGCTCTGAATAATATCGGGCCTTTGCAGCGCCAGCAGTGCGGGTACTGGTGGTCAATAATTTCATCGGCCAAAAGATTGTTGGTTTCTTTTAATTGCCTGTATATGGCTTTGTTGGCTTCTTTATATAATAACCCCTCAAATTGCCCCGCATCCGAGGTTAAATACCCTATTCCGTCAACAGGTACAACCACTTTGAGATTATCATACTTTTTGCATACCTCAAAGTCATCAACACCATGGCCGGGCGCAGTATGAACGCAGCCTGTCCCCGCGTCAAGGGTGACATGATCACCGGTTATGACCAGTGAATCCCTGTCAAGGAAAGGATGGCGGCATACCATATATTCCATCTCGCTGCCGGACAACTCACCCAGAACCTGATACTCGTCAATACCGGCAACTTTCATGACATCATCCGCGAGTTCCTTTGCCATAATCAGTATTTCACTGCCTGAACGCAGCACCGAGTATTTAAACTCCGGATTTACTGAAATGGCCACATTACCGGGAAGTGTCCAGGTTGTAGTGGTCCAGATTACGATATAGGCATTTTCAAGGCTGTCAACCATTCCTTTAAGCTTTCCTTTATCATCTGTTATTTTAAATTTAACATAGATTGACTGGGTGCGATCATCCATATATTCGATTTCTGCTTCAGCCAGCGCTGTTTCACAAACAGGACACCAGTATACCGGACGAAGACCCTTGTATATGCAGCCTCTCTGTGCCATTTTTCCGAAAACCTCCACCTGTTTGGCTTCAAATTCAGGCTGCAGGGTAATATACGGGTTATCCCAGTCACCAATAACACCAAGACGCCTGAAAGATTTCCTCTGGATGTCAAGATATTTTAGCGCAATCTTCTCACAGGCTTGTCTGAACCTGACATATCCGGTCTCATGACGATTCAGCCCCAATTCATCAATGGCACAGTTTTCCGTGGGCAGACCGTGGGTGTCCCAGCCGGGAACATAAGGAGTATAATACCCTTTCATGTCCTTGTATCTTAAAATAATATCCTTAAGCACCTTGTTAAGAGCCGTGCCCAGATGTATTTCCCCATTGGCATAGGGCGGCCCGTCATGGAGAATGAACTTTTCATTGCCTTCATTTCTTTTTAACCGCTTGTTGTATATATCTTCATCCTGCCACTTTTTTAAAATTTCAGGCTCTTTCTGTAATAACCCTCCGCGCATCGGAAAATCAGTTTTGGGAAGATTTAAAGTTTTTCCATAATCCATGCAAATTCCTCCAGTATTATAATCTCGTAATCTCAATTTATAATCAATTGTACAATTTTAAAGCTTTGTGCTAAAACCGCTTTTAGCTTAATGCTCTTTTCATTTAAAGCTTTTGCTTTACCGTTTTCAATATCTATAATGGTCTTAAAACCAACCACAGTTTTTCATTTGTATACACAGTATGCAATTAAATATATAGTCTAAATATATAGTCGTCTTATTTCATATGTTGTTTCCAAAAAACATTAAAGCCTTCCATCCTTAAGGGACGAAAGGCTAAACTTACGCGGTACCACCCAAATTACAGGCACAATGTACCTGTCACTTTTGCGGGGTGTAACGGCCCCGGCCGGTTCCCCTACTCCCGAATGGTTTCAGTTCACTGCTACCGGATGATTTTCAGCTATGCTCCCCACGAAGCTCCCACCTGCCTTCGCTCTCTTTTGAGGTTGACATATGCC
>JAAYGP010000056.1 GCA_012727625.1 Clostridiaceae bacterium | reverse complement strand
GTGTATATGCCCTGCAATATTTTATCCTGCATCTTCATAAAACTGCTGTTAAATTCTTTGAGAATTTCCTGCTGCCAGCTTGCGGGCATATTTATCTCAATAAATGAAATTACATTATTTAATACTGAATTAAATATATCCGGAATAATATTGGCCAAATCCTTTATATTCTCAATTAACAACGGAATTATGCAAACCAGGATCAGTACGATAATAAGAAAGCTTATGACAAAAGTTAATAAAATACTTACGGTTCTTGACATTTTTAATTTATCTGCTGCTTCAACGACAGGAAGTTCAATATATGCAAGTATAACGCCGAACGCCAGCGGCAGCATTGCTTGTATAAGGCTTTTCCCGTAAAAAACCAATAAAAAAATAAGCCCGGCAAAAAGGCTTGAAAGTATTCCTATTCTTATCCACCTGTCTGCCGTTTTCATTCACACCTCCGGAAGTCTTACACCATACAAGCTTATGTACCTTTTCTCAAAGCTTGAAAGGTATGCTTTTGAGAAAAGGATCCAAAAAGGAAGATTAAAATATGTTTGCTATATCGGATATCATGCGCCTTGTCCTTTTATACATATTTCGGCCTATTCGCATCATGCGCTTTCTGGCCCTGTCCATATCAATATCCTTATTAATAATCATCGACATTGTGGCACCTACAATTCCTCCTAATACCATACCACTTGCAAATCTGCTTCTCATAATATTACCTCCTGACATTCAGTTTAACTTTGTTTGTTTGAAGCCATTTTTTAAGCCCTTTATTCAATTCTGTTATTTCCTCACGAGCGTCCTTATCAACACTTATAAGCTCCCGTGAGAATTCAACATGACCTAATACCGGCATTTTTTTTCTGCCAAACCAAAGATCCTCAAGAATACTTTCAGATATAATAATTTCCTTTATAACACCATTACTGGGGTCAAATGCGATATCGACCACCCTGCCTATAAATTCGCCCTTTTCATCAACTACCGGATTGTTGATAAAATCTTCCGAAATCACAACTTTTTTTCTCTCAGCCCTGGTTAGCGTCTTAACGCTGTCTGTTCCCTTCAGATAAACATAATTTCGTTTCATAACAATTATCTGAATAAAAGGAAAATACCGAGGTCTAATATCCTGATTTCTCTTTTCCAGAAGAAATCCCGTAATTGCCTTTCTATCCGGCTCGAGCATAATATCCTCTATATGCCCGATCTTTCTTTCCTTAACATATACAGACGCACCGGCAGATTCAGACCAATACAGCATATAGACTCCTTTGCAATTAAATGCTTGTAAGCTTATTATTTCATGAAACATCTAAAAGAATTCGTGTTTTTGTGTTTGACTAAATTTACATATTACTTTAAAATTGACGTTGTAATTAAAATATGATTTATATAAGAAGTGCGCTATTAAAGCCAAGAATGTTTTTTAGTAAAATAGTATAATTTAAAAATCGTTTATTAAAATTGGGACAGCTATATTGTGGTTAACAAGGTTGCAGCAGGATTCGGCTTTTATGCGAATAAAGTTGTAAGCGACTTTCCTAAGCAATATTATATTAAGACCGTAAAATATTGGAGGTCTCCATATGACAGAAAAATTCAGAGAAATTGGCATTGATATTTCTTCCGTATTAATTCCGGCACCGGATATTGATCTTGAAAAATGGTCCGTTATTGCATGCGACCAATACACATCCGAGCCTTTATACTGGGAAAAGGTGGAAAATTTTGTCAAGGATGCACCTTCAACCCTCCATTTGATTTTTCCTGAGGCATATCTTGAAAGGGAAAACCCTGAGGAGAAGCAAAAAAGAATTGAAAGAATCAATAACACGATGTGCAGATATATTGAAAACAATTACTTCCGTGAAATTAAAAATTCCATGATTTATGTTGAACGGAAAAATGCGGAGGGAAAAACCCGTAAGGGGCTTGTATTTGCTGTAGACCTGGAAAACTACGATTTCTCGCCAGGTTCGCAGAGTTTAATACGTGCCACGGAAGGAACGATTATGGATCGCCTGCCTCCAAGAATAAAAATCAGGGAAAACGCATGCCTTGAACTTCCTCATATAATGCTCCTTATTGATGACAGGGATTATGGAATCATTGAAAACCTGTCTTCTGAGAAATATAAAATGCCGCATCTTTACTCTTTCAGCCTTATGATGAACAGCGGCCATCTTGACGGGTACCAGGTTAATGATAAAACTTTGCTTAACAATATTTTCACAGGCTTGTCAATGCTTAAGTCAAAAGAGGTTTTTACTGAAAAATATGGTGTTGATGAATCCTTACGCCCTCTTCTTTTCGCCGTGGGAGATGGGAATCACTCCCTTGCAACGGCCAAATCCTGCTGGGATCGCCTGAAGCAGAACCTGTCTTCTGGGGAATGCCGGACACACCCTGCAAGATATGCCCTTATTGAGCTTGTGAATGTCCATGATCCTGCCCTGGAGTTTGAGCCTATACACCGTCTTCTTTTTAATGTTGACGCGAAGGATGTTTTATCTTCATTTGTTGAATTCCATATGGATAAAGGAGTCAAATGCTGCTTTGAATATGTAAAAAATACCGGGAAAGTTCCGGAAAACAGCCCGGAAAAACACATTATTCCTTTTGCTCATAATGGTAAATCCGGTTACCTTTGGGCTAAAAAGCCCTTGTTCACCCTTGATGTTGCAACGCTGCAAAGCTTTCTTGATTTCTATCTTAAGAAAAACCAAAGTGCCGAGTTGGATTATGTTCATGGGGAAGACATAGTAAACGAATTAAGTGAAAAGGACGGAAACATGGGTTTCTTCCTTTCACCAATGGATAAAAACGATTTGTTCAGAACAGTCATACTGGACGGAGCTCTTCCCCGGAAGACTTTTTCCATGGGAGAGGCCGATGAGAAACGTTTTTACATGGAATGCAGAAAGTTACGGTGATATTTTATTTTCTGTATCCTTCGATATGCAGACACCGGAATTTTTTAAAAACATAATTATTTAATGGATAATAATCCCTGTCAAAGGTATGGGTTGCAATTTTTATACTGTTAAAAGAAGGTTTCCTGCCGGTCTCCACAACAAGGAGTGAATGGCGGAAAACAGCACCGTCAAAGGAAAGCTGGATAATATCCCCGATTTGCATATCATTTATGGGAACTTCCCTGGCAAAAGGGCCTGCACCTTTATTGTTCACCAAAAAATTATATAAATACATAACCCCTGTCCAGGAAGCAGTCCTGTTATAACTGCTGTAATAGTACCAGCCGGTCGTTTTCGTATGGTTCATGGTTTTACAGCCGCTGTAAAGGCACTGGGATATGAAATTGGTGCAATCCCCGCCAAGTTTTGAGAAGTCAAAGTATGCAGGGCTCCTTGCGAAAGCCCACTTATGGGCGTATGCAACGGCTTCCTCCCTGTTATATTGATAAATCTTCATGGAACCGCTCCAAAATTCAAACGTATCATCCATAAATATTCTATGAAATACTACAGGAAGCAGTTCCTTAATTCATCCATTATTTTCTTTTCCAGTCTTGATACCTGTACTTGTGAAATTCCCATTTTTTCAGCTACCATTTGCTGTGTTTCCTCTTTAAAATATCTGAGAAAAATAATTTCCCTGGACCTTCTGTCAAGTTTTTGAAGCGCTTTATTAAGGGACAAACGATCAATAATTCCTGACTCATTAACGCCATCCTCTGTTTGCAGCCTATCAATCAGATAAACAGGATTCTGTTCATTGTCTCCTATTGTTTTATACAGGGATTCCGTCTGATACCCTGCTTCCAGCGCCTGTGTAAGTTCTTCCGGTTCAACACCGAGCTTCTCAGCCAGTTCACCGACCGTAGGGTTTCGTCCGCTTTCCTTTTCTATGGACTCTTTTAATATATAGGCTTTTTGACCAAGTTCCTTTAAGGATCTGCTGACTTTAATAAGACCATCATCCCTGAGGTAGCGCTTTATTTCTCCCATAATCATAGGAACCGCATAGGTTGAAAACCTGACCTGAAAACCAGGATCAAACTTGTTTATTGATTTGACAAGTCCAATGCATCCAACCTGAAACAAATCCTCTGTTTCCGCGTCGCGGCCTTTAAATCGCTTAACTATGCTCCAGACCAGGCCGATGTTTTCCTGAACGAGGATATTTTGTGCTTCAGTGTCTCCCTTTTGAGCTTTTTCAACCAGCATTAAAGTTCTTTGATCAATTCCGTTGGTTTCAACAATGTTATCTTTCACTGGAAAAACTCCTGTCCTTTTGCTGTGAAAACTTTTTTGTCATAATAATTGCAGTGCCTTTGCCAACTTTTGATTGAATCTCCAGGGTGTCCATAAAGCTCTCCATAACCGAAAAACCCATGCCCGACCTCTCCAGTTCCGGTTTGGAGGTATATGTTGGAGTCCTTGCTTTTTCAATGTCTTCAATTCCCACTCCCTCATCCCTGACTATTACTTCAATGCTTTCAGGAAACAGCCGGCATTCCATATATATGATACCTTCCATCTGTTCATATCCGTGAATAATGGAATTTGTAACAGCCTCCGAAACCGCTGTTTTCAGTTCCGCCAATTCCTCCAGGGTCGGGTCCAGCTGTGACGCAAATGCCGATACAACAACCCTGGCAAATGCTTCGTTCGCGGATTTACTGTCAAATTGGATTTTCATTTTGTTTATAGGCTGCATATCAAAAACCTCTCAATACATTTTTTGGTGTTTTCGTTAATTTATAACAAGTTCAGCTTATCTTCATTAGCTTTTCAATCCCCGACATCTTTAAAATTCTTAACAAAGAGGCATTTGGATTTGCAATCTGCATTTTACCTCCAAGGCTTTTAATGCGGTGATATCTCCCGACAATAAGACCTATACCTGAGCTGTCCATAAATGTCACATCAGTCATATCAAGAATCAACAACCTGACGGATGACTTTAGAATCTCCATGTCAATTGCGTCCTTAACCCTGGAAGCTGAATGATGATCCAATTCCCCTTTTAAAAAAACAGTGAGAACATTTTTCTCCTGCTTAGTGCTTATAACCACAATAATCACTCCGTTTCAATGATTATTATTCTGTATTTCCCGGAATATTCCTGCATTGGTTATAACATTTTATCCTTTGCAATTTTCTCAAGTTTTCTGAGCCGATGGTTAACTCCTGATTTTCCCAATGGAGGATTAAGCATTTTCCCAAGTTCAGCAAGGCTTGCTTCCGGAAATTCCAGCCTTAAACGGGCTATTTCCTTTAAACCCTGCGGCAGATTCTCAATACCCACCGTTTTATCCAGATGCCTTATATATTCAACCTGCTTCAGCGAAGCATTTACTATTTTCCCAAGATTTGCAGTTTCACAGTTTACAATCCTGTTCACCTGATTTCTCATATCTTTCAGAATTCGTATGTTTTCCATTTCCATCAGCCCGCGGTGAGCTCCGATCACATTCAGGAAGTCAACAATATCCTGTCCCTCTTTCATATATACTATCTCATACCCTTTCCTTGACAGGTGCCTGGGTTTCAGATCAAACCGCTTCATAAAACCCATATATTCCTCAGCAATTTTCCTGTCAGTAAAAGAAAGTTCAAGATGGTAGGCTTTCTCAGGATTTGTTATTGAACCTACGGCCAGAAAACCTCCCCTTATGTAAGCACGCACACAGCATCGTTCATTTATTTCATAGTCATCGTATATTTTTTTTCCCTCATCCTGTATCACCTGAATTCCCATAGATTTTAAAAAAAGCTTAAATTCGTCCATATTCAGGATTTTAGTAAAATTCAGCCTGTACACAACGTGCTTTTTAAATCTTGTTATTCTCTCACCAAAAATATTTGGTCCCACTTTTATTTGATTTTTTATACTTGTAAAAATATACCTTGACAATAAGGCGTGCTCGGTTATATATATAAGTGAGTTTGACCCTCGGTATTTTTTTACTATAAGGCCTGTCCGTAAAATAC
>JAAYGP010000055.1 GCA_012727625.1 Clostridiaceae bacterium | reverse complement strand
GCATAAAACCCTTGAAAATACGGCTTTTCGCCGTTACGATATGGGGGATTTTGTCGGTTTCCCGCTTTTTCTGGGATATTGCGCAGGTGTCTGTCGAATCTTTTTTATCAAAATTATGTGCCTCTCCATATTTTCAAACGGCAGCATAAATTTTTCAACAGTTTCAAGCTTTCCTCCAAGAACTGAAATTGCCCTTTCCGATTCAAAAAGTTCATTTTGGATTTCACTTCCTTTCATTGCAATAAAGACCCCGCCTGTTCTTACAAGGGGCAGAATGTATTCGCAAAGAACGGGCAGTGACGCCACTGCTCTTGCTGTTCCCACATCATAGTTTTCCCTGTGGGAGGGATTTCTGCCGAGATCTTCTGCCCTTGAGTGAACCACATTAATTCCGGTCAAAGAAAAATCAGCTATAAGCTCATTTAGAAAATTGATTCTTTTATTAAGGGAATCCACAAGAGTTAAAGATAAATACCTTTTTACCAGTTTTACGGGTATTCCCGGAAATCCCGCACCGGTGCCCACATCCACAAGGCTTTTTGCATTGGCTGGTAAATACCTTATTAAAGTCAGAGAGTCAAGAAAGTGCTTTATAACAACATCTCTCTCACAGGTTATGGCTGTAAGGTTAACACGTTCATTCCATGATATGAGCTTATTGTAATATTCAGCAAACGCAGCAAGCGCTTCGTCGGAAATATCCATACCAAGCATTTTTGCCCCGTCATATAAAAGTTTAATATTTTCATTCGTCATTTTCATTGCTCCTTCTGGTTATTGCGTTCAAATAAATAACCAAAACTGAAATATCAGCAGGGGATACTCCGGAAATTCTTGAGGCCTGACCCAGCGATACCGGTCTCTGCTCTGAAAGCTTCTGCCTTGCTTCCAGTCGCAGCCCGCTTATTTTGTTATAGTCTATATCCTCAGGAATAAGGCTTTTTTCCATTTTCTTAAACTGCTCAATCTGCTGCATCTGCTTTAAAATGTATCCCTCATATTTTATGGATATAGCCACTTCCTCGGTGACTGAAGCAGGAAGTTCAGGTCTGTCAGGGTCAATCTCCCTTAATGACTCATAGGTAATCTCCGGTCTTTTCAAAAGATCACTCAGTTTTACCCCGCTTTTAATTTTAGCGCTTCCACACCTTTCAAGAAAATTGTTAACCTCAATTGACGGAGTAATGTTTTTTTTCCTGATTCTTTCAATTTCCTTTTCTATGGCCTGCTGCTTTTTAAGAAATTTCTGATATCGTTCCTCACTTATAAGTCCGAGCTTATATCCAATGGGTGTTAAGCGGGCATCGGCATTATCCTGTCTTAAGTGAAGACGGTATTCTGCCCTTGAGGTCATCATTCTGTATGGCTCTTTGGTGCCTTTTGTTACCAGATCATCTATAAGGACCCCGATATAGGCCTGGGATCTGTCAAGGATCAAAGGTTCCTTATTATGTAATTTCAAAACGGCATTAATTCCGGCAATAAGCCCTTGCGCGGCAGCCTCTTCATAGCCGGAGCTGCCGTTTATCTGCCCTGCGGAAACCAAACCGTCAATTTTTTTGAATTCAAGGGAAGGCTTCAGAATTAAAGGGTTAATGCAATCATATTCTATTGCATACGCATACCGCATAATCTGGGCATTTTCAAGCCCCGGCAGGCTTCTTACCATTTCAATCTGAACATCCACAGGCATGCTGGTGGAAAAGCCCTGCAAATATACCTCCTCGGTATCAAGGCCCATGGGCTCAACAAAAACCTGATGCCTTTCCTTATCCGCAAAACGAACAACTTTGTCCTCAAACGACGGGCAGTATCTTGGCCCTATTCCTTCAATTGTACCACTGTACATTGGCGAGCGGTGCAGATTTTCCCTTATAATTTTATGGGTTTTCTCTGTTGTATAGGTAAGATAACATGACACCTGTTCCCTGTCTATGGTTTCATGCTCGAATGAGAACGGGACTATGGGGTTGTCACCGGGCTGTTCCGTCATAACGGAAAAATCAATGCTTCTTCTGTTTATTCTTGCCGGAGTTCCGGTTTTAAACCTTAATAATTCGATCCCCAGCCCTTTCAAGCTTTCAGACAAACGATCCGCGGGAAAAAGCCCGTCCGGGCCGCTGCTGTAGGACACATCACCAATTATTATTCTTCCTTTTAAAAACGTTCCTGTTGTTAATATTACAGCTTTACAGGGATAAATTATTCCAAGATGTGTTTTAACACCAACTATTTTATTGTTTTCCGTTAAAAGATCCGTAATTTCTTCCTGACGCAGATGCAGATTTTCCTGCAGCTCCAGGGTGTGCTTCATCTCCCGCTGGTATGATCTTCTGTCAATCTGGGCTCTCAGTGAATATACGGCAGGACCTTTTGTAGTGTTAAGGGTTCGTGACTGAATAAGGGTTTTATCGGCACACCGGCCCATTTCCCCTCCTAAAGCGTCAATTTCCCTGACAAGATGTCCCTTTGCTGTTCCGCCTATATTTGGGTTGCAGGGCATATTTGCAATACTATCCATGTTTATTGTAAAAACAGCCGTCTTCGCTCCCATTCTGGCAGCGGCAAGTGCGGCCTCACACCCTGCGTGGCCTGCCCCGACCACTATGACATCATATTCTTCAAAAGTAATTCCCATTTCCATTCCCTCTGTATGTTAATGTTCAGAAGTTTTACCATTATATCATTTGCTATTTATTTACCCACGCAAAAACGCTGAAAAATATTTAGTATAACTTCTTCAGAAACCATATGGCCTGTTATCTCCCCAAGTTTATCGGCCGCGCTTTTTATATCCATTGATATTATATCCAGAGTCATCCCTTTATCAATTGCCGACTTTGCGGCGTCAATTCCTTCCAAAGCCTCCTCAAGAAGCATTTTATGCCTTGCGTTTGTAACAAGAACAAGATTATCGGTATCCATCCTGCTTTTATTTACAAATTTGTATATCTCACATTCAAGGGCATTGATACCGGAATCCTCCAGCACTGATATCTCAAGAAATTCTGGTATTTTATTCCTGATTTCGTTTATTTTCTCCGGGTCCGTCGCGTCTGTTTTGTTCACCACAAACAATGTTTTGTCAGAGTATTGTCCTACCTTTTCCAGTATGTCCTTGTCCTCTTTTTCAAAACCGCTTTTAGCATCAAGAATTAAATGAATCAGATCAGATGAATCAATAACCTCAAGCGCTTTTTCCACTCCTATTTTTTCAACCCTGTCATCTGTTTGCCTGAGTCCCGCAGTATCAATAAGCTTTATCGGAAGCCCGTGTATATTAACATACTCCTCAAGAATATCCCTGGTCGTGCCGGGAATATCAGTGACAATGGCACGGTTTTTACGTGAGAGCCTGTTCAAAAGTGATGATTTCCCGGCATTCGGCTTTCCTATAATGGCAACTTCCATGCCCTCCCTCAGGATTTTCCCGAAACTGAAGCTTTCAATCAATATTTTAAGATCCTCTTTTATGTCTTCAAGCCTTACGGAGCATTTTTCCGCTGTAATTTCCTCGAAATCATATTCAGGATAGTCCAGGTTAACCTCAATCTCAGCAAGTATATCCACAAGACCTTGCCGCAACCTGTTAACCTCAACTGATAGTTTCCCCTCCAGCTGGGACAGGGCTATTTTTGAGCTTTTTTCAGTTCTTGAGCTGATCAAGTCCATAACCGCCTCTGCCTGCGCCAGGTCAATTCTCCCGTTCATAAAGGCTCTTTTTGTGAATTCACCTGCTTCTGCCGGCCTTATACCCTGCCTGTATAAAAGTTCAAGAATTTTTGACGCTGTAACGTACCCTCCGTGGCAGTTGATTTCAACAACATCCTCCCTGGTATAGGTCTTTGGCGCGGCCATTTTTGTTATCAAAACCTCATCGATTACGGAACCGTTATCAGGATCAATTTTTTTTCCATAAAGGATGGTGTGGGACTTAAAGCTTGAAAAACTCCCCTTTCCTTTAAAAATTCCTTCCGCAACCACAAAGGAGTCCGGTCCGCTTATTCTTATGACAGAAATGCCGGAATTTCCTACAGCCGTGGATATGGCCGCAATAGAATCCATTCTGTTTTTCATATGATCACCTTTAAAATCATTCATCCCCCCACTTAAACTTTAAATGTCATGAATAAGGCGGTTTTAAGATGGAGGTCATCTGATTCAGTAATGATAAAAATGGACAATGGGTTTATCCATCGTCCAGTTTACAAAGCATTAAATACGCGCATAAATTAAACAAATGCTCAACTTCACAAAATTATCCCAAAATATCAGGCAAGTTTTCAAAGCGTTTTTGAGCGTACTTTCAGTCATTCTCTCTTTTATATCTGTATTTTATAACAACCTTTCTGTTTGGTTCTTCTCCAATGCTAAAAGTCTCAACATACGGGTAATCCTGGAGAGTTGCATGAATTATCCTTCTCTCATAGGGATTCATCGGCTCTAATGTCATATTCTTTCTGGTCCTGGAAACCCTGCCCGCAAGTTTTCTGGCAAGCCTTTCAAGGGTTTCTTCCCGCTTTTCCCGGTAGTCTCCGACATTTAAGGTTACACGCACAAAATTATCACTGTACTTGTTTACCACAAGCCCTAAAAGATATTGAAGCGCATCAAGGGTTTCTCCCCTGCGGCCGATGACAATGCCAATATTGTCAGACATAAGCCTTACGTTAATAGTGTTGTCCCCATCCTTGCAAACACTGATATCCTCACTTACTCCCATTGATGTTAAAATCGGACATAAAAAATTTCTCACAATATCCTCGTAATTTGTCTTTTTATATACCCGAACAACAGCACTTCTACTGCCAATTAACCCAAACAAACCTTTATTGCCTTCATCAATAATTTCAATATCCGCATCTTCCCTGTCAATATCAAGCTTCATTAAGGCTTCTTCTATTGCAGATTCAACGGTTTTTCCTTCTATTTCAATAAATTGCTCCAATTACTCTCCCTCCTTCTTTTTACTTTTGAAATATTTTTCTATAAAAAGTTGTTGCGCAATATGGGTTAAGTTGCTTATCATCCAGTAAAGAGATAATCCCAGGGGAGCCTGAAAACTTACAAAAAGTGTCATAACCGGTCCTAAAAGCATCATTGTATTGCTGGTCTGGTTCATCTGTGAGCTGCTGCCGCCTGAGGGCTGTGTTTTTGCCATGGAAATTCTTGATGATATATATGTTGTGGCGGTTGAAATTAACACCAGCACCAGAGCAGGTATATAAAGGCCCGGGTTTTCTGAAATCAGTTTAAAGTCGTATGTTGGCCGTATTCCAAGATTGAAAATATTCAGAAAGTTCAGGTTTACCATTTTCTCCCCGCCCTCTATCAAAGACGGTATTTTGTTTATTGCTCCCACAAGATTAATCTCAGTATACGGATTTCTTTCAAAAAGTTCCGCAACCTGCAGAGGATTTGCTTTTACACTCTCATATTCACTGATAAAGGGATTCATATTAAGCGGGAAAACTTCCGGCATAACCGACATAACTTTAATGATAATGTTTCCTATAACCTCCTTGGACCACCCATACATGTATGTAAGAGGTTTTCTTATTGTATAGTACAGTGAAAACAATATTGGAAGCTGTAAAAGCAATGGCAGACAACCTCCCATAGGGTTGACGCCCTTATCCTGATACAGCTTGACCAGTTCCTGGTTAAGCTTTTCCTTGTCATTTTTATACCTTTGCTGTATTTTATTAATCTCGGGTTGCATCTCCTGCATTTTCTGGGTTGATTTTAACTGTTTCAATGTTAAGGGCAGCATAGCTGCTTTCATTAAAATAGTGAATAAAATAAGGGACAGCCCATAGTTTTGAAAAGCAATTGTATTGTAAATAAAAAACAACACAGGGCCAAGTATTCTAGCAATAAAATCAAGCATCTCTATTCTCCTCTCCGTCCTACAGGATCAAAACCTCCCGGATGAAAAGGATGGCATTTTATTATCCTTTTCATCGAAAGGAACAACCCCTTAAACGGTCCGTATATTCTAATGGCATCATAAGCATAAGCGGAGCAGGTGGGATAAAACCTGCATGTGCTTTTCCCCTTAAGGGGAGAAAGATACTTACGATACAATTGTATAAGCCATAATAAAAATTTTGTCATAAAAGTTCCTTATTTAAAACATTCAGTTTTTTCATTAAGTACAGCATCTCTTTATGGATTTGCCTGAGAACAGGATATTCGTTGTCTTCCTTTCTTCTTGCCACAACAACAAAATCATATCCTGATTTCAGCTTATCCTGCAGCAAATGCCAGCTTTCCCGTATGAGCCTGCGGATACGGTTTCTTTTTACACTTTTGCCATATTTCTTGCTGACAGTTATGCCTATCCTGTTCTTTCCCAAAGAATTCGGCTGAACATAAACAGCCAGGCTCTTCGAGACTGCGTACTGGCCTCTACGGTATATTCTCTGAAAATCCCGATTGTTTTTTAGCTTGTAAATTTTACTCATTTTATTCCAGTTCCGGGCTTCTTTATTCTTGGTTTTCGGCCTGAGCCTTTGCAGTATGGCCATTATTATTAATAAATTTCAACATTTCTACCCGTATAATATAAGTATACGGGTAGAACCGCAGGGTAATCCAATGTTTATTCCATTTCTTTATAGTTAACCGCGGTGCACAGCACTTAATTTACCGGTCTTTAAAGCAACAATTCAATAACATAAAGCTTTCAGCGCAGTATTATATAATTATCTCCACCACAATTATTTTTTAATACTGTTCTTTACATTTTACCAGATTGCCTTAAATAAGAAAACCCTGACTGTTGTTATTGCCTTAATGAAAAAAAGACCACATATTCTGCGGTCTTATGCAGTTAATCTATTTCTCCCTTTAAGTCTCTTTCTTTTTAAGACTTTTCTGCCATTTTTAGTTTTCATTCTTTTCCGGAAGCCATGTTCAACTTTTCTTTGCCTTTTTTTTGGCTGATAGGTTCTAATCATCACGTTGCACCTCCCATCAAAGCTATATTACATTATCGCTTAAAAAGGCATCAGACCTATTATATATGAACTGAATAAAATACGTCAATACATTCATGGATAATATCATGATTTTTTAACACCATCGCTACATTTTGGACTGATAAAAACTTCAATACACAACATATTGATTCAGCGCATTTCAGTTTTTTTTGCCTTAATCATTTCATTGAAACATGCATTGAATTTTGGTATAGTTAAATATACCGGTAAAAATTATACCTGGAGGAATAGAGATGTTGTTATCGGCGCAGGATGTATGGGACAAGACAGAGGAGATGTTGGATGGTGAACTTACAAAAATTAGTTTTGAAACATGGATTAAAACAGTCAGACCATTAAGTTTGAAGAACGGTGTTTTTACACTGGAAGCTCCCTCTGAGTTTAACAGGGATATTTTAAAAACCCGCTACCTTACTTTGATATCCAATGCGGTAAAATCCGTTACGAACAAGGAATATACAATTGAAGTGGTGATAAATGATGTAAAAAATGTTTCTGATAGTTCGGAACATGAAAATAAAACCAACACATACTCTTCAATTCTGAACCCAAAATACACTTTCGATACCTTTGTACGGGGGAACGGAAACCAGTTTGCTCATGCTGGTGCTGTGGCCGTAGCAGAATTTCCGGCCAAAAGGTATAATCCTTTTTTTCTTTATGGCGGCGTTGGTCTTGGAAAGACACATCTGATGCACGCCATAGGCCATTATATACTTGAACAGAATCCGGATGCCCGGGTACTTTATGTTACATCTGAAAAATTTACAAATGAACTTATTAATTCCATTCGCGACGATAAAAACGAGGAATTTCGTAATAAATACCGTAATATAGATGTTCTTCTTATTGACGACATCCAGTTTATTGTTGGTAAGGAAAGAACACAGGAAGAATTTTTCCACACTTTTAACGCGCTGTACGAAGCACAAAAACAAATCGTTATCTCAAGTGACAGAGCGCCAAAGGAAATAATGACCCTTGAGGAACGATTAAGATCTCGTTTTGAATGGGGGCTTCTTGCCGATATCCAGGCTCCTGATATTGAAACACGAATTGCGATATTAAAAAAGAAAGCACAACTGGAAAAATTTGAAGTGCCTGACGATGTTCTGATGTACATCGCTGACAATATAGTTTCCAATATAAGAGAGCTGGAGGGTGCCCTCAACAGGGTTGTTGCCTATGCTTCCCTTGTCAACAAACCACTGGATGTTGAGCTTACACAGAATTGTTTAAAGGAACTGATATCAAAATCCAACACAAAAGAAATAAATCCTGCTGTAATAATGAAAACAGTGGGTCGTTATTTTGATATAAACCCGGAACTTCTCATAGGGAAGAAAAGATCCAGGGATATTGCCTATCCGCGTCAATTGGCAATGTATTTATGCAGGGAACTTACCGACCTTTCACTTCCAAAATAGGACAAGCTTTTGGCGGTAGAGATCATACCACTGTTTTACACGCCTGCGAAAAAATCTACGAAGAAATACAGAAAAATTCTGAGGTTAGAAGAGCTTTCAGTGAAATGAAGAAAAATATAACCGGTAAGTAATTTTTATTTTTTTTTACGGGAAATCACCTTATATATTTGATATAAAACTTTGGCATTGATAAATAAAATACCTGAAAGGTATTTTTTATTGACAATCCG
>JAAYGP010000054.1 GCA_012727625.1 Clostridiaceae bacterium | reverse complement strand
TCACGGCGAATTCATGAACCCAGTTTCTTCCTAATCTCTTTCGGAAGAGATTTTTTTTAATTCTTGGTAGCATATAATATTGTCTGAAATGAGCAATGATCACATTAAGAGTAAGTGACCGAATTGCGTTATATAAAGAAAGCCGGAAATTCCTAAATGGAGATATCCCGCCACATTAATCTTACATGAAGTTTATCTTTATTAAGTGATCACGATATTTAAAATCCATAGATGCTACAAATCGTTTCCCTTTCATACTTTCTTTAGGGCGAACTGTAGTGTCTTTTTTTGCAACATTATACGCAATTCTCTTTATGAGGGCTAAATTTTGAGGAGCGTATCCCTTTCGGGTCTTATTAGCATCGTCCCGGTATGTTACATCCAAACTCCAATGAAAACTTTCGACCTGCCAATGATTTCTGACAGCCTTTTCAAATTGTTTAACCGTGTTAACGCTTCCAATATAGTAGGCATATTCACTGGATTTATTGCCATTAGTCTCAACTTCCCGATAAACCATCCCGACACCTTTCAGACCTCTCCATTCTTTTAAAGCATCAAGCATCCATTGAATATCTTGAGAATAATAATAAGTTCTCTTCTCTATTCGTCCATGACCTTTTTCTATAGTTCTCAACATCGATAATGATGAATCTCCAACCGGATTACCTTTTGTTTTCGTAAGCTGATAGGCTATGTTCAAATTTTCCCGCTTCTTGACCATTTCCTGATTCTGAAAATGCTCAACAATATCGCTAAGCAGGCTCGCCTGATTAGCTTTTACATTCAGCACATAATCAGCCTTACATTCATCTACTATTTTATCAACAATCTTCTTCTGACATCCCATAGCGTCAATAGTGACAATGCACCCTTTAATGATCAGCATATCAAGTAATTCTGGGATCGCAGTAATTTTATTGCTTTTTTCGTCTGTTTTGACCTGCCCTATAACAAGGCTATGTGAACGACATATAGCACTTACAATATGAATCCCCCTGGATTCATCGAAGATGGAGCCTCGACTGGTCTTCCCATCTATACTGATAATATCGTAATCATCCAAGTCTATTGCCTGTCCCATCCAAAGAGAAAAGCATTTTTCAAATTGTTTAGGATTAATCATATTAAACAGCCTACAAATTGTTGAAAGAGACGGCAAACCGTTTTGCAAACGTATGTATTTTTTTAGCCACAATTGATTAAGCTCCATTTCCATCCAAAGCTTAATATCTTTCCACTCATTGCAGCCACAAATAACAGCAGATACGACAATAAAGACAACATCCAAGAGCTTATGCAACACTTTTCCCTGTTCCCGGCGATCTTCAAGGATTGAGAAGCTTTCAAAGAATTTTCCCTCGTACATAATATAATATTCCTTATCTGTTTTTTTTATATATATTATATAATATTTAACTTCAAAAGTCAACAAAAAAAATGACCTGAAACATATATTTTTCAATGGTTTCAGGTCATTTCGTGTATTATGATTATATAAACTTATTGGAAATTTATGGGCTCATGAATTTGCCGTGATCTGAATATTGCTGTTGCAATACCAATGTGATAATATATCGTTGGAGGTGAGCATCGTGACTGTAAACGAACGGGTCAGACAAGTTAGAAATGCTCTGAATTTAACTCAAAAAGATTTTGGCGATAAGATAACCTTGGCGCAAACCTATTTGTCCCAGATCGAAAAGGGCAATAGAAATGTAACTGAAAAAATTTTTAAGATCATATGTCATGAATTCAATGTCAATGAAGAATGGCTGCGAACCGGTGACGGAGAAATGTTTAATTCATACAGTGATAATATTTTGTTTGATATTTCAAAAAAGTATAAGCTTGATGAGCTTGATGAAAAAATACTTTTATCATATATAAAGCTAAATGCCAGCAACGCAAGGTTTTTAAGGATTATATAAGATCTCTGGCTGACAAATCACAGGCTGAATTTAATCAGGATAATGTCATAGCATTTTCCCGCGTAAATACTGAAATACCGGCGGTTTATAAAGTCTCTGACAAATACAATGTACCCGTTATTGGCCGGGTTGCAGGCGGGCAGCCGATCACTGCCATTGAAAACCATAGCGGTAGTATAGAAACCAGCATTAAATGCGATTTAGCCCTGAAGCTTATAGGTGACAGTATGGAGCCGGATTATCCTGACGGATGTATTCTTCTGATAAATCGCCAGCCCGTATTGGAGCGAGGTGAAGCAGGCATCATTTTTATTTTGAAAGATGCGGTTGTCACCGAAGCAACCTTCAAGCGGTTTTATAAGGATGGCTCAAAAGTGACACTTCGCCCTATAAACAGTAATTATCCTCCCCAGGAATACGATGCAATGGATATAATGATTTACGGAAAGGTAGTGGGGAAAGTATAAACACTAAATCAGAACGACAGGAATAATTAATTCCTTGCTGCTAAATGCAGATAATTCGCTTGCCATGCATATAATTACGCCTGTACTGCGAGGCATGGAAGACCTGTCAAGCAATTTGAATACTCCTGCTAAATGTGATGAGGGGGCTGCTGATTTTTTAATTTCAATTGGAAATATTCATTTATAAAATAACAATTCATCATTACTATTCAATCCCTTCTGCATATTGCAGATTATCTTTTATCCATCCATCGAAATATTCTGATATGCACTGCAGGAGTATACCTCTCATATCGGGCATATCAAAAAATGCGGTAAGATATTCGGTGAGATAGTAAAAGAAATTATGATAGCAGAAAAACGCCAGTCTATCAGGCTTTAAAGAATAGACTATACCGTTTTGTTTTAAAGCTTTGTGGAATGCATCCATCGCCCAATTCCAATGCATACAAAACCAGGCATCGCGCTCCGGCGGGGCAAGCTTCGGCTCGTCCCAATCAACAATAAAAAACGCATCACCGTTTACAATAATATTTCCACCTGCGTCGCCATGCGTAATATAAAAATGCTCATAATCAATCCTGCACCGCTTGGCAAACTCCTTAAACCTTTCTGAATAATGTTGAATCGGCTCTGATTTTTCATCGAATAATTGAAGAAGTTTCTTTGCTGAGCTATCGTCTGTAAGCATTTTTAGCCGTTCATGGTAAATTAAAAAGGAATTGATATATGCTGTATCAAATGATTCCCTGGCTAATGGAACACCCTCGGCAGTTATGGTATATATCTTTGCCAGCATCTGATCTTCCTGAATTTTAGTGCCCGTATTTTGAATATTATCGCCATCGATCCACTCGAAAACGCCAAGGATCGCCGAATCATAATTTGTGAACATTTCTCCGTTTAAGGTCTTAATGACCCTTGCAACAAAATTGATTCCATGCTTGCAGAGGTGCTCTAAAACAGTAAAACTGTCACAAAATACTGGCTGAAAATGCAGATGCAGAGGGGATTCCGGCCGGAATCTCCGGTGAAATGGAAAAACATCTTGATCACGGGACATTGATTCCCCTGTATTTTATAAACCGGATCTATACAGATTTCAAGCTTGTAAGGATTGGGCTTTCAGGATTATCACCAGTTGAGCATTACAGGCTCGGTAAAGTAATAAAGAAAACCGCTGAGAAGCTTGGCAGAAAAACGGTATTTATAGCCAGCGGTGACCTGTCTCACAGATTACTGGCAGATGGGCCATACGGATTTGCACCCGAGGGGCCTGAGTTTGATAAATTGGTAACCGCAGCAATGGATAAAGGGGATTTTTTATCATTTTTATCTGCGGAGCCATCTCTTTGTGAAGCCGCAGGTGAATGCGGACTTCGTTCCTTTATTATAATGGCAGGAGCGCTTGATGGAAAGGCCGTCAGATCGAAGCTTTTATCCTATGAGGGAACTTTTGGAGTCGGATATGCCGTAGCAGCATTTGATGTGACAGGAAATGATGAGAGCAGGCATTTTGACAATATTTTTGAATCCATTGAGAAAGAAAAATTAAAAGAAATAAAAATGCAGGAAGACAGCTATGTTCGCCTGGCCCGGTATGATAGGAATTAGCTTATCCTATAAACAGAGTAACACATAAAAATTGACCGTCAAGAACACCAAAAAACACCAAAAAATATAAATCCACATTATTTATACAGTGTTGTATGAATTGAAAGTGTTTTGAGATTTAAATCGGAAGGGATACGTACGAAAGTCATAGTATTTAGAATAAAACATGGAATTCAAAGCAGATACGTATATATAACGGCATAGCAAAATAGTACCTTAACAAGATTCGTCTTTCTGAAAGATGCCACAAGCTGCGATTTGTCGCAAACT
>JAAYGP010000053.1 GCA_012727625.1 Clostridiaceae bacterium | reverse complement strand
GTTGCATTTACTTTGTCAATTAACTATTCTTTTTAATTTTTACCACAAATAAAAAAATTTCGATCAATGATATAAAGCTATGATATAATTATTCCAAAGAAAAACGGAGGCGGATATTGTGGAAGATAAAATCTTTGAACTGCTTGAAAAGATGTATGTAGACATTAAGGGTGAATTGAACGATATTAAGACAGAACTAAGCAAAAAGGCAGATAAAACTGATATTGTCCGTATTGAAAACGAGCACGGTCAAAAGCTTGATGCTCTGTTTGACGACTACAAACAGCTACATGAAAAGCAGGAAGAACATGATAAACGCTTTGATCGTATCGAAACCAAGCTGGACAACCTCTCTATCAGAGTAAACAGCCATGATTCCAAGCTGGAAGTTCTCGAGGGCGGCAGGAAGAAATAAAACTGAGCAAAAAAACTTGATTATTATGAATATATAAGAAATAAGCCGGTCAGTTATTAAAACTCACCGGCTTTTCTACTGTTAAAATTGTAAGCTTAAGAGATTGATTTTAAATCTACACATATAAACCTGCTGAAAAATAGCGCTCTCCCGTATCAGGAAAAATAACGACTATGTTTTTCCCGTTGTTTTCAGGCCTTTTGGCTATTTGCATCGCGGCAAAGGCAGCCGCTCCGGAAGAAATACCAACCATAAGTCCCTCAACCGAAGCAAGCTTTCTGGATGTTTCAAAGGCCTCCTCATTTTTAACCTGAATGATTTCATCAATAATACCGGTATTAAGTACCTTAGGAACGAACCCTGCTCCTATGCCCTGTATTTTATGAGGCCCCTTCACTCCGCCGGACAGCACAGGCGAATCTGCCGGCTCAACAGCAACAACCCGAACATCTTTGTTTTTGTTCTTTAAAACCTCACCAACTCCTGTCAGGGCTCCTCCGGTTCCGACTCCGGCAACAAACAAATCAACCTTACCCCCGGTATCGCGCCAAATCTCCAAAGCAGTGGTCTTTCTGTGAATCTCCGGATTAGCCGGATTTTCAAATTGTTGAGGTATATAAGAATTGGGTATTTCTTCTGCCAACTCCTTTGCTTTCCGTATTGCTCCGTTCATCCCCTCCTGAGCCGGAGTCAGTATTAGTTCCGCGCCCAAAGCTTTCATTAAGCTTCTTCTTTCTACGCTGAAATTCTCAGGAAGTGTTATTATTAAACGATAACCCCTCGCTGCAGCAACAAAAGAAAGAGCAATCCCTGTGTTTCCGCTGGTTGGTTCAATTATAACGGTATCCTTGTTTATAAGTCCTTTTTCCTCAGCGTCATGAATCATGGCAAATCCGATACGATCCTTAACGCTTCCGGCAGGATTAAAATACTCCAGCTTGGCAATTATCCTTGCTTTTAAATCATTTGCCCTGTTGAAATTAACCAGCTCAAGCATTGGCGTATTTCCAATAAGATCAGTTAAGCTTTTTGCTATACCACTCATATTTTCACCTCTTTGATTAATATTCTACATTGTTTCGCAAGCAATGGCAAAACCAAAACATCATGATTGTGATTTATCCAGAGCCTATGCAAGGTCCTCAATCAGGTCATCTATGATAGGAATTTGCTTTTGCCATAATCAGAATAACACATCAAAAATTGACAGTCAAGAACACCAAAAAATATAAAACCACCTTATTTATACAGTGTTGTATGAATGGATATGTGTTACCAGCCTTGCCAGCCAGTCCAGAGCAGAAAATTGCTCCCGAACTCTGCTGTTTTTTCATATTTCGTAGCCCGCTTTTGTAGCTATAATTTCCATAACATAAATAATCGGGGTTTGGCTTAATCCCCTCATCAGATAAAGCCCTCAGATATCCTTTTCCCTAAGGTTTGATGACAGAAACTGATTATTGGCGCCAATGAATGCAATTTTGCGATGCCCGAGGCTAATCAAATGCTTTGTAGCTTTATATGCAGCTTTTTCATTGTCTATTGAAACATGAGAAACAGGGATTCCTTCTTTATACTCACAGCATTGAACCATGAAAACCTCTTTTGACAGTTCGGTTAGCTCCTCGCAAGAAATTTCTGAGGCCATAAGAATTGCGCCATCCGCCAAGCGGGTTTTCAACATTTTGATATATTTTTTTTCGCGTTTTATATCTGAATTTGTGTTACAAAGCATTATACTGTAACCGTTACGGTTCGCCACATCCTCAATTCCTTTAACAATTTCAGAGTAAAAAGGATTAGATATATTAGGCAAAAGCACAAGAATCCGTTCTGATTTTGTCCTGCGAAGATTCCTGCCTAATAGATTGGGGCGATAATCTAATTCTTGAATTACCTTTGTCACTTTCGCCGTGGTTTCCGGGGACACATTAGCAATTCCGTTAATGACTCTTGATACTGTCGCAACAGACACACCGGCTGCCTTAGCTACATCACTTATTGTTGTCAAGTGCACCTCTCTTTTGTAATGGGTTACATCTTAAATATATTAATGAATGCTTATTTAAATAAAATGACTACGTCGTTAATTCAGTATACTTTATCTTTGGGAAGCTATGCAGTGTTCACAATGTAGTCTGAGCAAAGATATGCAGCCTTATTATGATATCGGGCACGTGTTCAATTAACAAAAGATTACTGATTAAAAGTAATAGTCATTTTAAACAATATATAAATGTAATCGTTTACATGACTATTATAATATGAGGTATAGTTTAAATTAAGCATATTTTTGTTTTATTATTTATTTCTTTTAAGGTATTGATATTGTCTACATCTCCCATATTCTGAGATATGGCAGTGCAATAACGGAGGCTATGTTTCATTTGCAAGAGCTGCATAGTTCAGCATGCGTTTTTCAATGCAAAACGTTAAAAAGTATACTAAAAATACACTACATTAGTGTAGTGCATTTTGTGAAGCAAAAGTACCCGGGTAAGCTAAAACTCGTAGTAAGACATTTTGAAATATTGTTAACTGAACGCTTGCGTGAATTGTACGTTAATGCAAGCATGTTATGTATAACATAATATTAAGACAATCCACGTTGTAAACGGAATTCTGTCGGGGTTACGCCCTTGCGGGTTTTAAAAATGCGTGAAAAATGTAATTGATCTGGATAACCTACCGAACGAGCCACATCGCCAACTCTTAAATTTTCGTTTTCAAGAAGGCTGCAGGCTTTGTCCATTCGGAGATTTATTAAAAAGTCCTGCATTGATATGTGTAAATACTTGATAAAAAGGGAACCAAGATAGCTGCGATCCAGCCCAACATATCGGGAAACTTCGTCAATTGTTAGCTTATTATAATAGTTTTGCTCGATATAGTTTATGGCTGCATGGAGATAAGTCTCCTGTCTGCTTACTCTTTTTTCCTGGGCAATAAAATGATTTGCTTTTTCCATCAATCTTGAAAGCAAAATGTACGCATAACCGGTAAGAAGAGGGTATGTAAAAGGTTTAACTGTATTAACATTACTCATATCCATTAGAACTGTTTCTAAAAATGGATCTTTGCCACCTCGCCATACGGGGTTCTCGCGGGTGAGCCCGCTTTCACTGAAATAATTCTCAGCTTGAAGACCACTTACACCAAACCAGCCGTATGACCAAGGCTTTGAATTATCTGCTTTATAAAAGGTTAGATCCTTTGGATGGATCAGAAACCCCTGTCCTTCCTGCAGGTAGTGAGTTTGGTTGTTAGCCTGAAAAACACCACACCCCGAAAAAATGTAATGAAACAGAAAAAATTCCCGAACTGCCGGACCATATTCATGACCGGGTTTACAATCCTCATACCCAAAGTTATGAACCTGCAAATCCAGATTTTTTCCGTTGTATACAGAGCCCAAACCATCCACATCCCTTCTATTTAGACTATGCGGCAGGCATCCTACAAAGCATAATAATGCATGAAATCAATTGTCCATTGTTGTTATTTTATTTATTGTTTTTAGTTTTTTTCAAAGCATAACATTGCATGAAATCATAATGCATTATTATTACATAATGATCAAGCAAATGTCCATATACAAAATTGACGAATTGATGTATTTTAGTGTTGAGGTAGCTTGTTAGAATTTGATTTATGTTTTAGAATACAGTAAAAACACATAAGAATCTTTGGTATTACCCCGATAATGCATGAAAAGGTTGAAGAGCCGGTATATTTAATTTTTCTACATAGCTTTTGTGTATACTCTGAAAAAATGCAAATAATTGTTTAACCAATCCTTTTCAAAAAAGTTTGAAGATACCGGGGAAAAGGTTGAACGAGTTTAAAAATATAAAGAATTGAGGTGTTATTATGAAGAAAATAGCATTTATAGGTGCAGGCAGCTTTGGGTTTACAAGAAGTCTTGTAAGGGATATCCTTACTTTCCCAGCGTTCAGGGATTGTACATTGGCACTTATGGATATTGATGATGAGAGGTTGGTTTACATTAAAAAGGCAGTTGAAAGAATTATTGAAGAAGGTAAATATGGAGCTCGTGTTATAGCAACAAAAAATAGGGCAGAGGCTCTAAAGGACGCAGATGGCGTTGTATGTACTATTTTAGTCGGCGGTGTTAACGTGTGGCGTTATGATGTTGAAATCCCCAAAAAATATGGTGTGGATATTAATGTTGGGGATACCCGCGGCCCTTCAGGTATATTTCGTGCACTTAGAACTATTCCAACAATGCTGGACATTTGTGCTGACATTGAAAAGTATTGCCCGGAGGCGATTTTCCTGAACTATACAAATCCGATGGCAATGCTGTGCAGAGCAATGAAGGGTAAACACAGTAATATTAATGTTACAGGACTATGCCATAGTGTGCAGGGAACAGCTGAAATGCTTGCAAGATGGATTGGAGCTCCTATTGAGGAGGTTACATATCTATGCGCGGGAATTAATCATCAGGCATTTTATCTGGAGTACAAATGGAATGGGAAGGATGCATACCCTCTTATTCGTGAAGCGGTAAAAAAGCCTGATATCTATAACGAGGAAATAGTACGCAATGAGATGTTTACTCATCTGGATTACTATGTTACAGAGTCCAGCGGGCATAATTCTGAGTACAATGCGTGGTTCAGAAAACGTCCGGATTTAATTGAGAGATATTGTACCAATGGTACCGGTTGGAATCCGGGAACTTATGCATATATTCTAAATGATTACTTAAAGCGTGAAGACAGCTGGAAAAACAAGATTACAGAGTGGCTGAACCAAAAAGAAATCAACCTCGAGAGAGGTCATGAATATGCAGCATATATTTTTAATGCAGTATTTGGCGACAATACCTTGTTTGAATTCAATGGTAATGTAAGAAATTTCGGATTGATTGACAATCTTCCGGAAGGCTGCTGCGTTGAGGTTCCTGTCATTGCGTCAAAAAACAACATAAGACCAATTCATGTCGGGGCTCTTCCACAGCAACTTGCAATATTGGTAAATACAAGTGCTCGCTGTGAAGAACTGGCAGTGGAAGGAGCAATAGAAGGTGACCCAAGAAAGATATTCCATGCAATATGCTTTGACCCGCTGACCTCAGCGGTTTTAAGCCTGAATGAAATAAAAAGCATGGTAGACGAAATGTTTGAAGCTAACCGGGAATACCTTACCCCTGTATTTAAGCACTTTAATTAAATCAAGGGTAGGGACATGATGGGGAATTCTTATAAGTGAGGCTGAAGAACAAAGCCCTACTTTCCTAAATAATCTACCTCATATATCGTTATTTTTTTCAGAATAGAATCTTCAATAACCCACTTTTTGGTAAGATGCATTTTTGGTGAAAATTGTGGTATAATAGTAATAGCTAAACGTGTTGTCGCTTTACAGGGCGTAAGTCCAGTTTTGGCGAAAACACGTTTTTTACATTAATGCGGAGTTAAGTATACTTTTTTATGCGCAGAAAATTGCAGAGGATACATCCTTTACGGGATATAAAATGCTCGTAACATATAGCGTTTTTTGCAAGAAAATGCGTATTGTATAAAGATGCACACCATAGGAATGCTCAGGGTGTAAGCATTCGTCAAAGGGATTTTAAGGTTCTATATCAAAAAAACAGCAAAGATATTTTTGAATATAATGGGAAAGGGAGTAGGCATGTTTTCAATAGGTGATAGTATCATATATGGGAGTTATGGCGTTTGTAAGATCGTCGGAATAAAGGATATGAAGGTTGGAGAGGAAGTATCTTCATATTATGTTCTGGAACCCGTATTTGAGAAGAATTTAACGTTTTATTTGCCAATTGGAAATGAGTTGATTAAAGAAAAAATGCATCATACACTCTCAACCGAGGAAATATATGCTCTTATCAAGGCTATGCCTGATGAAGATACGATTTGGATAGAGAATGATAATGAAAGAAGAGAGAAATATAAACAAATTCTTGCAGGGAATGACCACACTGCACTTGTGAAGCTGATTAAAACGCTGCACCTGCGTCAGAAAGAATTAAAAGAAAATGGCAAAAAACTCTACATTTCTGATGAACGATTTCTTAATGACGCAAAGAAAATTTTGTATGATGAATTTGCGCACGTCCTGGATATAAAGCAAGAGGAAGTGCTGCCTCTTATATTCGAACAAATTGAAGCAAACGAACAAGAGTAGAAAACAAACTCCTGAGATTTGTAGATGGTAATCATAGTATCGCATAAAAGAAATTTGCGGTTACTCCGCAATTGTGACGCTATGCAAGTTTACTGATCTCTTTATCTACTTGTTTTCCAACCGTGACCTTTTAACCACGACGAAGCAGTTCCATAAAAACAATGTTTAAAAAAATGAGATTGATGTCAAAATATCCAGTGAAACTGCAAAGGACTGGCACTGCTGGTAAATCGTTTTAATATTAGTCGAAATGAATCGGTATTATTTCAAACTCAGCAATCGTTTATATGCAATGCTCGCATTTTGGAAATAACCTGCAAGGGATTTTTCAACCTTATATTGAATTACCGTTCCTGTGTTTTCAAGAAGAAAACCGGTTGGTTTTTAGAAGATCATTTATCGTTCTCTTTCTCCCACTTTAGTCTGTATTTGTCTAATACCTTGTAGCTCCAAACATGCACCTCAACGAATTTAAGATGGTGATGTAAGTGTTTATCCTTTGGATAAATACTGCGTTTGAAATCATAATTCACATATAACGGATAACCAAGACACTTATGACTTCCAGTATTTTCTAAATCACCTGCTTGTATATGAGTCATTGCAATCACAAACCGATACACTCATTATCATAAGGGGTTATCTGTGAATAAT
>JAAYGP010000006.1 GCA_012727625.1 Clostridiaceae bacterium | reverse complement strand
GGAAACAATATACAGATTTTTACTTTTCCCCTGTTAACTATAGGTCTTTTGATATCATGGTACATTAAAAACAAATCTGATACCAGAATAAAAAACCAGGCCAGGATTTTGCTCTTAACATCTTCTGTTTCATTTATATTCGTGTCCCTTTCCCAGCAGATACTTCCTGCGCTTGGAATAATCAACCTTCCATACATGTCCCATTTGTTTGCGCTGTTGGTTCTGTTTGGTGTTTATTACGCTATGAAGCATTACAGGCTTTTCAGCATATCACCTCAAATTCTCAATGATATGATATTCTCAGAGATGATGGATTTGGCTGTTCTGATTTCCACAGACGGCAAAATACAAAAGATAAGCAGGAGTACCGAGGAACTGCTTGGATACAGTCCCGCGGATCTTATTGACAAACCCTTTACAGTTATTTTGG
Source organism: Clostridiaceae bacterium (assembly GCA_012727625.1). Classification (GTDB taxonomy): domain Bacteria; phylum Bacillota; class Clostridia; order DSM-8532; family DSM-8532; genus JAAYGP01. Next base: position 5,164 of record JAAYGP010000006.1, on the reverse strand, counting down.
GAGAACCCGGCATTTTTTCCGATATGATGGACGCAAAGGACGAAAGCGCGGTCAGCCGGCATAACAACACAATATGCCTTACCAGATCCGGGAATGCTTTTCCGGTAAGTCTTTCATTCATGTCTCTTGTGTCGGGACGGCTGAAAGAGCCTGAAGGCTTTGTTATTCTCGGGCATGACATGCGAATAACAAAACAGCTTGAAGAACAAATAGAAGAACAGAAAATAATAGAGGAACAGCTGCGCCAGAGTGAGCAGCGCTTCAAAGATATGTTTTATCATAATACGGTGGTTATGTATCTGGTTGATTGTGATACACTTGAGATTTTTGAGGCAAACAATGCCGCCAGGGAATTCTACGGAATTTCCGAAAGTGCTCTCGGCCGTATAAAAATAACAGATTTGAATGGTTTTTCCGACGAGAAAATGAGAAAAATTTTAAACGATATATACAAAAACAAGCGTACGGTATATCAATTCAAACACAGGGCGGCAGGCGGTGCCTGGCGTGACGTTGAAGTTCATTCAACCCTGCTTTTTATGAATAATAAAAGAATGCTCATCTCAATTGTTACTGACATTACGGACAGGAAAAAGGCTGAAGAGAAAATCACCTATCTGGCATATCACGACGCGTTAACCGGTTTGGCCAACAGGAAGTATTTCTATGAAAAACTCCATGCTGAACTTGAAAGATCATTCCGCAAAGGTGGCAGGGTCGCAGTTCTTTTTATGGATCTTGACAACTTAAAACAGATCAATGATACATATGGACACGAGGCGGGAGATTTACTTTTAAAGGAAGTTGCCGACAGGATAAAATCAAGTATCAGAAAGACCGATCTGGCTGCCCGTATGGGTGGAGACGAATTCACATTGCTTATTACGGATATTAAAAGCCGTGAAGATGCAATAGACGTCTCGGGGAAAATTTACAAACTTATGGATACCCCGTTTTACATCAATGATATACCGGTTAAAGCCCAGATTAGTATAGGTATCAGCATATTTCCCGATGATGGCAGTGATGTGAATCAGCTGATAGGTAAAGCTGACAATGAAATGTATGCGGTAAAGAACAGGAAAAAAAGAAATGCAGCTTCAGGTTGATTGAACCTGCAGACGATATTTGCAGAGCAAAATGACAAGGGGAATAATTATGTATCAGAAACGAAAAATGAAAGCCTTAGTGAAAAAATACAGGAAACCCGGAATATGGATGGAAGAGGTGCCTGTCCCGGAAATTGGAATAAATGATGTGTTAATAAAGGTTTCTAAAACAGCAATCTGCGGAACGGACATACATATCTGGAAATGGAATGAATGGGCACAAAAGACCATCCCGGTGCCAATGGTAATCGGGCATGAATTTGTTGGTACGGTTGCCGCGGTAGGAAGTAATGTTCATGATTTCAGACCGGGGGATTTAGTTTCAGGAGAGGGTCATCTTGTATGCGGCGTATGCCGGAACTGCCTTGCAGGCAGACGGCATTTATGTATGAAAACAAGCGGAATCGGCGTAAATCGCCAGGGAGCGTTTGCTGAATATATCGCAATTCCCCAGACCAACGTATGGTATTGTGACAGGACAATACCAAAGGATATATTATGCTGTTTTGATTCCTTTGGAAATGCGGTGCATGCTTCCCTTGCCTTTGATCTTCTTTGTGAGGATGTGCTTATAACGGGTGCCGGCCCGATAGGAATTATGGCTGCAGCTGTGGCAAGACATGCAGGCGCGCGATATGTTGTTATTACCGATTTGAACCCATACCGGCTTGAACTGGCAAAGAAATTCGGAGTTACCATGGCTGTTAATATAAAAGAAAAGACAGTTTTTGATGCAATTAAGGAACTGGGAATGAAAGAGGGTTTTGATATCGGTCTTGAAATGTCCGGAAGCGGCAGTGCGCTTAAAAGTATGATCAGCGCCATGGCTCACGGTGGGAAAATCGCCTTGCTCGGAATTCTAAGTCCTGATACACAAATAAACTGGAATGAAGTTGTTTTTAACGGAATTACCATAAAAGGAATTTACGGGCGGGAGATGTACGAAACCTGGTACAAGATGACAATAATGATTCAATCCGGTCTGGATATATCCCCGGTTATTACACATTGTTATGAATATACTGATTATCAGGAGGCATTTGAAGTAATGGCATCGGGTATGTCCGGTAAGGTTATTCTTAACTGGGAACAGTAATTATGTAATCAGTGTCTGCTTAAAAAATGAAAAATGCAAATTTGTCAACGATGAAAGGAAGGTATTGTTTTATGAATAAGGATTTAAAGGAATTCTTTTTGTCAGAGTTGGGAAAAATCAAGGACATCGGTCTGTGGAAGGATGAAAGAATCATAACCAGCCCGCAGTCCGCAAGAATCAATGTATGCGGAAAAAGTAACATGCTGAATATGTGCGCGAATAACTATCTGGGGCTTTCTAATCACCCCGAGGTTATAAAAGCTGCCAGGGAAAGCTATGACAAATGGGGATATGGCTTGTCCTCAGTCCGGTTTATATGCGGAACCCAGGAAATACATAAGGAGCTTGAGAATAAAATAAGCGAATATCTTGGCACGGAGGACACAATTCTTTACACTTCCTGTTTTGATGCAAATACGGGTTTGTTTGAGACATTGTTTACAGCTGAGGATGCTATTTTCAGTGATGAGCTTAACCATGCGAGTATTATTGACGGAATACGTTTGTGTAAAGCTGCCCGGTACCGGTATAAAAACAACGATATGGAGGATCTGGAAAACAAGCTTAAAGAGGCCGGGAATGCAAGACTAAAAATAATTGCAACGGACGGTGTGTTTTCAATGGACGGTACCTTTGCAAATCTTGATCAAATCTGTAAGCTGGCGGAAAAATACAATGCACTTGTCATGGTTGATGACAGCCATGCAGTTGGGTTCATTGGGGAAAAGGGTCGCGGAACGCCGGAGTATTTCGGTGTAATGGATAAGGTTGACATAATAACAGGAACCCTCGGAAAGGCGTTAGGCGGCGCAAGCGGCGGATATACCAGCGGCAGGAAAGAAATTATTCAATTATTAAGGCAAAAATCAAGACCATATTTGTTTTCAAACACACTGGCCCCGGCAATAGTATGCGCCTCATTAAAAGCTCTTGAAATTCTTTCAGATACTGATGAATACAGGAATAAACTGATGAATAATACGGCTTACTTCAGAAAAGGCATGAAAAAGGCGGGTTTTGATACAGGCGACAGCACCCACCCGATCGTCCCTATTATATTGAAAGATGCCAGGGTGGTCCAGGAAGCGGCAAACAGAATGTTTGAAATGGGAGTGTATGTGACAGGTTTTTCTTATCCTGTTGTGCCAATGGGAAAAGCCAGGATCAGAACACAGGTATCAGCAGCCCATTCAAAGGAGGAGCTGGATTTTGCCATTCAGGCATTCAAAAAAGCCATAAAATAAAAAAGTAATAAGACAAACCTTCACAGTCATCTTCTCATATTATAAATCAAGGATATTAATCCTAATTTATGATTGAGGAGATGATATTTTGAAAAAGAAAAAACAGGATTTAACGAAAGAAAAACCTGCCGGGACAATAGAGGCCGGAAATAATATATACCGCGTGTTTGTAGAGGATATACCAAGCGAGGGTGTCGGATATTACTCAGCGGTCACAGGGCCTGATCACCCTGCCGGAGACTGGAGATCAATACTTTTTGGCGGCAGCTTCGGATCGCCTGGTACATCCTTTAATACAATTCGCTCTTACACCACAATGACGGATTACACAATTGATTCATCTGCTGAATCTGAGCCGCCATTTACCAAATTTGATATCAATCCCTTTGGAACAACATTTCCCATAGGAACTACCGGCGCGCGAACAACCTATGTATTGCCCGGACCGCCAACTACACCTGATGCATTGATAATCGTCCAGGATGTCAATGTTATCGGAACGTCATTCGAGGATTCTTATGTCCTGGTCCGTGTTGAGGTTACAAATAATAACAACGTGGATACAAGAATCGGAATCCGATATCTATGGGATACAATAATAGGTGAAGATGACGGTCCTACAATGCAAACGATCCTTCCTGCGGGCAATGTGCTGACAAATGAAACTGAATTTGTACAACCGCAATTTGAAGCTTTCCAGATTGCGGACAACGACAGTAATCCAAATCCTCCGACTTTTATTGTATACGGTACCGCTGCGGGGATTGATACTATCAACACAGGAATTCCTCCCAGCCTGATACAGTATGTGTCCTGGTTTAATAGTTCATTTACCGCTTTTTGCTATACAATTGATCCTGAGTTTAACATTGCAAGTCCTCCTGAAAATGATAGTGCCGTTTTATTATATTGGGGTCATAATGAGGACACAGCTGTTGTCCTGGATGCAAACGGAGGGTCTTTCTCAAGGGAAGCAGCATTATTTGCCACAAGGCCGGGAATTATTTCGCCATTAATTAATAATAATATTTGTATAAAGGTAAACAGGATTTTTGATATCTGCAGGCAGGAAGTGACAAAAACAAAGACATTACATATTTCGTCATTAAAATATGGCACCTTGCTGGGTTGTCGAATCAAGCAATCCCATTGCTCCGTTATAAAAACCAGTGAGCCTGATACGGTATCCGGCGTGAAAATTCAGGTGGCTCTGAACGTGGAATATAGAATTAAAGTTCATGGCAGAATAATACATATTCTAAAACCAATATATTTTACCGCGACTGCGAATTTAGCCATACCTGAAGGTTCTTCCGTCAGCTGTGAAATACAGAATCCAACCTGTGAGAGCACTGTTATTGAAGGCGGAAAGGTTCAAACAACTGTAAATGCGTTTATTCAGTTAGAATCAAGCGGTATTGACAGAATTGTGATTCCGTTTGTTGCAGGCTGTCCGATAGGGCTTTGTCCGGTAAATACCAATGGAGCGGAAGCTGGGAATGAAAGCGATAATGACACTGATGCCAATGATGGCAAAGCTGATGATGTTGAATTAACTGACAGTGAAAAGGATACAGCTGATTTAAAAGACGAATCATAAAGATGAGTATAGCATCCTGTTTTAATCTCCTTTCGCGAATACTGAAGACTAGTTAATTGCGTAACTCCTTAACCCTTTGTTTTACTTGCTTTGCAGAGAGTGGTTAAACCTCTCT
>JAAYGP010000052.1 GCA_012727625.1 Clostridiaceae bacterium | reverse complement strand
TTTAAACAAAAAGGAAAAGCTAAAAAAAGTTGTGCTTTTATCAGCAGCAGTTTTAATCCTTTTGAAAATTATATTATTTTTTAGAGATATATCTGTTCTGGGAAGTGATTTGATGGCTCGCTCCGCCTATATCCCCCATTCGACATCACTGCTTATTCCTGGTCTGAATGTAGAACCACTCGTAGACATAAACCTGCTGATCGGGGGAGGGGTAAAAATTTCGGTTTGCATTTACGCGGCTGTAAGAGCTTTAAGTCAGATAGCGGGAATCGGCGACCACAGAAAGCTGACCGGGGCAATCTCTACCTTTTGTGTAGTACTTTCAATATGGGAATTTAAAAATGTGCTTGAGATGATCAATTGGGCTGAAAAGGTGTGGCCTTACTATTCTATCCCCTTTCAGATTGTTATTCCCCTGCTGCTGCTTTTGTTATCTTTAAGGGAAAAAAGCAAGCCTTCGGATGCAGGGGCGGAAAGCTGGTAGATAAAAGCAGAATGTATACATTGAAAATCAGTATGCTTTTAATATGTTTCAATTGAACATAGAATATTTGTTTTTTAGATAAAGTATTAAGAATTAGGGAAATGGAAATAATTCTTAAAACAGTTTTTCAGAAGGTTGGAAAATAATGAGTACAGCTGACGTAGGAAATGCTAAGGGAAATATTATCAGTTACGAAGAAGAAGTGAAAAAATGTAGAACTCAAGAAGATTTATTAGGCGAAAACGGTCTTATCAAAAGAATCCTGAAAGATGCACTTGAAAGAATACTTGAAGCAGAGATGGAAGAGTATATAGGGTGAAAAATGCGTGAGCGTGTCCAAGAAGAGGAACCAAATTACCCTGCTGTACATGAGAGCTTCTATTAGTTCAGAGAGTCGAAAGCGAAAACCCCTGACAGACTGCATCAAATCCAGGTAATTGGTGACGTGCAGGCTGTCATAAATGCTTTTTAAAAGAAAATAGCCGATGTAGGTTTCTGGGGATTCGCCTATTTGTTTAACTTTATTTTCTTCTTTGATACGTTTTGCCTCAAGGTTCATTTGAGCAACGACATCGGAATAATAGGCAATCGGGTCAGGAATGCCCGAATCGATAAGATCCTGTACATAGCCAAGGGCCTTATAGGATTTATGTGCGGTTTCTTTTTTGTCAGGATTATAAAAAGACTCATAAATTTGAAGATAAATTCCTTTTTTTAGTTTTGATTTTTTGAGAAAATAAGCCATGAAATCTCCTCCTACAACACCATATAACACCATCTATTATACACTAAAAAATAATTTTTGCAAGTGTTTTTTTAATAAAAAAAGCGCATATTTGCGCATATTTCCTGAGTTTTGTTAATTAGTTTCTTCTAAAAATTATGGTGTTATAAGTCTAAAGACGGGATTTTCTTTTGTTTTTCCAAATTCTTAGTTCGCATTTTTTTACCTCCGCGGTTTCGGATTAAATTTTCTGATAATCTGCTTAAGAACTGAACTCTTAGCTGGAATATATTTATATTGTATCATATTTATAAAAAATGTCAAACAAACGTTCGAAAAGATGTTGACAAATGAACACATGTTCGATAAAACCTGACTTTAGGAATAAAAAAAATGGTGCTAAACCTCAAAATTTGAAGTTTAGCATCTTTTTTATTTGTGACTCATTG
>JAAYGP010000051.1 GCA_012727625.1 Clostridiaceae bacterium | reverse complement strand
ATTCTCACTTTGGTTTTAATTGCGGCAATTGCGGGTTCTGCATATTATATTTACCGGACAAAAATAGAAAAGATTCAAAAAGAAAGTGATGAAAAGATACAGGAACTAAGCTTTCAGCTATACTCACTGAACAGGGAAGCTTACATACCTAAGGAGGAAATAAAATACGGTACAATTCTTACTCCGGAGCTTTTTGATAAGGTTAACATAAAGCTTGAAACGGCTCAGGATTTGCTGTTTGATGAAACGGATATGGGAAAAATTAATATCGTTACATTGCCCGCCGGGGCAGTTGTTTTTAAATCAATGGCATCGGAGAGCACACTTGTAAATGATATCCGCGAAGTTGAGTTTAATATGTTCCTTATTCAATCAAATCAGGAAAAAGGGGATTTTGTGGATGTAAGAATTACTTTCCCAAATGGTGAGAGCTATATTGTTCTCAGTAAAAAACAGATAAAAAATATAAATCTTAAAGAGAACACAGTTTGGCTGTGGCTTGACGAAACTGAAATATTGAATATAAGCAGTGCGATTATTGACGCATATATTAACCCTGGCAGCAAGATTCATGTTACCACATATATTCTTCCGGAGATGCAGGAAGCCGCAATCCCTTTTTATCCTGCAAATACAGATGTGTTTAATCTGATGAAAAGAGATCCGAACATCCTGCAAAAAGCTCAGGATCACCTTGCAAGAGAAGCAAGGACAATCCTTGAAAATCGATTGAGCCTGATGAATATAACGGTTTTAAATGATGTTTCAATGGGAGTTGAAGAGGAAAAAGGAAAGAACAAAAAGCTGATTGAAGAAATGATTAGAGAACAAAACACCGACCGGGAACAGGAAAGTATTGAAACAAATGATACTGATGATGATTCTGATTCGAATGGTTTTCAGTGAACTAATTCAGGCTGCATCATGCTATTAAATTAAAAATACAACTGTGGACATAAGGTTATGAATATAGTTTTTGCTCCGGATTAACGGATTTAAAATCCGCCTGTTATCAGGGAGAAGCTTAAAAATCAGATAAAATTTTAAGAAAGGAACGTATGAAGTATTAACTATCATACAGGGGCGAATATGGCTAATACGTGTAAAGCGATTGGTTTTACCGGGTTTTGTAAATCGGATATAATTCTATATTTTTCACGAATTCTTCATTTGATTGGCGAGAATGTTGCTATTATTGACCAATCAAGGCAGGAAGAGCTTAAATATTCCATACCCACCGGTTTATACGCGCAAGACAGTGTAGATTACAGAGGTGTTGATGTTTTTTTGAATTGTGAAGACATTGAGCTTGCAAATCTGCCTTTTGAGAATTATACTGTTTTGCTGGTTGATTTTGGGGTGAACATCAAAGCTCTTGAACTGATTGAAAATTTAAAGGCACTTTTTATAGTGACAGATTTATGCAGGCATCATACCGTTCCGCTTTCATCCTGCATAAGCCATATTAAAAACCGGCCGGATTCAGTCCGTATAATCCGGGACATAGTTTATTCAAAAATAAACACAAGGTATATTGATTCACTTCTTCAATCAGCCCAGTATACCAACATAATTGCAAAATATGAGTTTGCTTTGAATGAAAACGATTATGAATGCAGGTTAAAAAGCCAGTATGATGATATTTTTAAGTTCACAAAAATATCAAATGATCTTAAAAACATGCTTGTTGACTGCATTACAGGCCTTTTTGGAACAGAAAAAAAGATTTTGTATAAGGCATTGAAAAAAGCGCAAAGGGGAGGGCAGAAAGATGCAGGTTTCATTTTGGAGCAATTTTCATCAGCTCGGTACAACACACAATATGATTGCAATAGCTGTATTAACAGCACTGGAATATCGCATGCGAATCCTGATGGCGCACAATCATTTTGACAAAAGTGCCCTGGAATACGCTTTTATTGACAGAAAAAATATTTATCATGAACTTACCGATCTGTCTGATACGGGGATTGATGCTTTAAGTCGTGTTATAAAATTTAACAAGCTTGAAAAAAACGATATTTCCAGTTACACCACCACTATTTTAAAAAACAGGCTGGATTTATTATGCGGGACAAGAAATACAAACAAAGAATTGTATTTGAATAATCTGAAAAGTGTTATTCAGATGATACTGCAATCGGCGGTTAAGTATTATGAGCTGGTATTTGTGGATACGGCATCAGGTAATAATGATATTTCATGCATAATTATTGAAAAATCAGATCTTGTAATTGTAAACCTGAATCAGAATGTTCTTGTTCTTGAAGATTTTGTTAATTGCTTTGGCGATATAAAAGACAAGGCAATGATTATTTTAAGCAGATATGATAAAGACTCAAGGTATAACCTTAAAGCAATAAAAAGACGTTTTGGCTTTGTTAATATTCATGTAATCCCTTATAATATCGGTTTTGCCGATGCCTGCTCTGAAAGCGGTGCCATTGATTTTTTCCTTAAAAACCTAAATGCTGAAAAGGATGATTATAATTATTATTTCATAAAAGCGGTAAGGGAAGCCGCTGAAGCGATTTTAACCCAATTGGGCATAGATACTGAGCAAAAAAAAGCAAATTGAGGTATAAAATGAACGAAATTCTTATTATTTTAATTATAGGAATAACCACAGTTTCAGTTTTTTTCTATGTAAGGCACAGCCAGGCCGCGATACGCCATATTCAGCCTGAAGAAGACATGTTTTACATAGAGAATATAATTTCCTTTATAAGGAATGCTTTTAATGAAATTCTTAAAACAAACCTTTATGAAATGAACATAAGCAGGGAAGAGTTTGAAAAGAGGATGCACAACAAAAATCAGCTGCGTAAAGCTTTAAAAACCTGTACATATGGAGATGTTAATTCAAAAAACTATATTAAGGATTTTATAAAGGATATTCTTGTAAAATCATACCATATTGACGAAACCAATATAAACAGAATTATTAATTTCAATAATCCAAAGGAACTAACCGTACAGGATAAATTTGAAATTCTGCTGTACCATTATAAAAAGAAATATGGCTACAGGGCTTTGGAGGTTATGATCCGCGAAAATTCCCTGGATAAGCCAAAAGAAACTGAAGATGGGGTGTCTTATGTCATAACGTCATTTGACATTGAAAGGATATACGCTGAAAAAGGCTATATTCGCAACAGTTTTGAGGACAAGCTTAATATAATAGCGCAAAGAGCTTATCAGGGATACAGGGGACACGGAGCAATTGATGAAATAAGGGATATGAGAATAGACGGGGTTTCAGGAGGAGTATCGGGCATTCCATCGACATTTCATGAAGATATTGATATGTCTTCAGATTTTTCAGCCGTTTCCACGCTACCCTCCAGCTATGATTCGGTGTGGATATTTTTTAAAGGAAAAACAATTCATCTTTCTTTTTTATCATTCGGCAGCGAAGCGGAGTTGATTCGTGTATGCAAAAATATATACCGCTATAACTATCCCGGTCAGCTCAGTGAAAGTAATGGCTACAAAGTAAACGAAATGAAGGACGGGAGCCGTGTTGTCGTTGTAAGGCCACCTTTTTCCGAGTCCTGGGCATTCTTTGTACGAAAATTCGACAGTATTGAAAATGCTGAGCTGGAAGAATTGGTAACGGATGAAGGCAATGAAATTCCCATAGGCCTTATCAAATGGCTTATTAAAGGGTGCAGGGTCACAGCAATCACGGGAGCTCAGGGTGCAGGGAAAACTACTCTTCTTATGGCTATGATAAAGCATATAAATCCCTCGTTTACACTCAGAATTCAGGAGATGGCTTTTGAGCTGCATCTTCGGAAAATATATCCCGAGCGTAATATATTGACTTTCAGGGAAACTCCTACTATATCAGGCCAGGAGGGGTTGGATTTACAGAAGAAAACGGACGGTACAGTTAATATTCTCGGAGAAGTTGCCACAGCTCCTGTAAGTTCCTGGATGATTCAGATGTCTCAAGTGGCAAGCCTTTTTACGCTGTTTACCCACCATGCAAAAACCAGCGAGGATCTTGTTAAAGCCCTTAGAAACAATCTTCTTCAGGTTGGAGCTTTCAACAATGAAAAAATAGCGGAGCAACAGGTTGCTGATGTTATCAATTTTGACATACATCTGGCAAAGGATATATCCGGACACAGGTATATTGAAAGAATAACAGAAATCATACCCGTGGAAAGCACGGAATATTCTGAAATCGACTTTGTCAGCGCAAAGGACGATTTTGCGGGTTTTATTGAGCTGGCAAGAGAATATTTCACACGTATGACAGACCGCAAAATATTTGAAACAAGGGACATTGTAAAATATGAAAATGGCGTTTACAAAGCCGTATCACGGCCAAGCATTAAACAAATCAATGAAATAAGGCGAAATCTTACCAAGAAAGAGAATTCAGATTTTGATTCTTTCCTTGACAGTTTTTTCATGGAGGTGAGTGATCATGGATGACAAGGTTATCATGCTTGTCCTTGTTGCTCTTCTTTTTGTAGCGTTAACTTGTGCATTAATTGCCTGGATAATGCTGAAAAAACTTAAGGTAAAAGACAGCCTTAAAGTTGAACTTAAAGGAAGGAAAGACTTATTATACTCCGCTTATGTTACAGCAATTAAGTATTCTTTTTTAAGGAAATATATTTTCAGGATAAGAAAACGCATTGAACTTCTGGATATATCGGATGATTGGACTATCAGCCGGAAAACAATGAAAATTACATTGACAACAGTTGGTATAACACTTTTGGTCTTTATAGCGCTGATATTTTTCATCAGTAATTTATACTATCTTATTATTTCGATTTTTACAGTATATATGCTGCATAATCAGATAATAAAAATTCTTGTTGACAGAATTGAGAATAAGCTTCTTCGTCAGTTTGAAGATTTTCTGGTAAATGTCAGGCATCATTACCATGAGCATGGGATGATCGACGAAGCGATATATGACAGCATTGAAGAATGTGATTATGAAATGTCACTCCATGCCAACCGAATGTATGAAATATTGACTGCAACAGATGTAGAGGAGAAAGTAGAGCAATACAACGATAATGCGCCAAATAAGTTCATGAAGACTTTTATGGCCATATGCTATCTTGTGCAGCGTTTCGGAGACAAAACAGTGGATGATAAATCCATTTATCTTAACAATCTTAATTATCTTAAACAGGAAATAAATATGGAGCTTTTAAAAAGGGAGAAGCTGGGATATCTGTTTCAAAGCCTTTCCACAATCGCGGTTTTTCCGATTTTCACATTAAAGCCTTTGGAAAACTGGGCCATATCAAATATTCCGGAACTTAAGGAGTATTATAACGGCGCCTATGGCTTTTGTGCCGTTATAATACTGTTTTTGCTGGTTTTTGTCTCATACCAGCTAATATTAAGGCTTCAGAGCAGCATTGAATATATAGAGCAGGACAATACTCTATATACTTATTTGCTGAAAATACCGGTTTTAAAAAATCTAACAGACGGGATGATAGAAAGAAACCATACCAAGGCCTATAAATATGATATTCTTATTAAAAAAACAGGCTCAAAAATCAGCGTAAACCAGTTTTATGCAAAGCAGATTCTGTTTTCAATTTTAACATTAATATTTTCAACAGGTGTTTTTTTCAACATTCACAGCATAGTCAGGCATAATATTCTGAACTACTCAAAAAATTTTTACATTGCGGAATTTGATAATCAGATAAATATTGAAGAAGAGCTTGAAATAATAAAAAAAGACAGAAAGTATATTCTTCTTTTTGCAGGAACGGAACCGACATTTGAAGAAATTCAAAGGGCCATGGAGGAAGATGGTGATTATAGCCGTAACCAGTCGGGGATTGCAGCAATAAGAGTTCTTAACAAGCTTAAGACATATAACTATCATTACTTTAAATGGTGGGAGCTTGTAATCGCGCTTGTTCTTTCCGCCATAGCCTATAACATCCCCCTGTGGATGCTGAAATTCAGGGAACGCGTCTTAAGGATGAACATGGAAGACGAAGTTATGCAGTTTCATTCAATAATTCTTATGTTAATGCATATAGAACGGGTCAATGTGGAAGATGTTCTGAACTGGATGGAGCAATTTGCAGAAATATTTAAAAGCTCCATATCAAAGTGCATCAATGATTATGAGTATGGTGACATTGCCGCCCTGGAACAGTTGATTCAGGATGAGCCATACAAGCCATTTGTAAGAATTGTGGAAAATCTTAAGTCAGCGGAAGATAAAATTACCATTGAGCATGCTTTTGACGAATTAAAAACAGAAAGAGAGTATTACCAGGAAAAAAGAAAACAGGACAACGAAATTTTAGTTAACAAAAAAGGTATGTGGGGAAAATTGATTGCGTTTATTCCATTTGGGGCCACAGTTCTATTATACCTCATAATACCTTTTATTCTGGTTAGTGTATCCCATCTGATGGGATACACGGAAGAAATAAATCAAGTTATTTAGGTAATTGCGAAACGATTCCAAAAACATAAACAAATGTTTCGCAGATAAGAGTAGGAGAGTCAAAACAAGCTTCAACAGGGGTGGGCCATGAACATTGTAAACAGAATAGCGACAAACCCAAGTAGGACTGCGGAAAAAAGCGCACAGATAATAGCTCATAATTATGGGCTTAGCGAGGGGAAAAAACAAATCGACGAGATGGTCGAACATGACCCGCAGGTCGTCAACGAAATCCTGCTTAAACCTCGTGATTTTAGAAGCATCGGGGACTTTCCTGAAGCCGCAGAACTCTCGAAAACTCCTTGCATATTTGTGGTTATGTAACTCATCAACTACATTTTACCACAAATAAGTGAGGAGTTAAAGAAGAAAATACACTCGGAACCGCTGAATTTTAGCGGTTTTCGGGGTTTAGCAATTAACTAAATCAAGTTATTTAATGAAAGGAGTAAATTTTTATGGAAAATTCATTAAAAGCAATACTTATGTCAGCCGGAGTTGTGGTTACTCTGATTGTGGTTTCAATCGGTTTTATGCTAATGCGCTCAGGGCAGCAGGCAGCAAAGGATACAATGGGTAAGCTGGGGCAGGTTAATGAAGAATTAAGTGAATCCCAATATGCCATGTATGATGACAACGAAGTTAGCGGCTATGATGTTGTTAATGCATTGAAAAAGTTTAAGAACGAGTATATTGGCATTTATGTTGAAACAAAAAAGAATGGAGGAAAATGGTACATATACAGTGTTTCAGGTGATTCTCTTACTGCTTCCACTAATGAAATGAAAAATGTGATGGATGAAAAAAGTATAGAATATATAAATCCCTACGGAAAATTTACGAGTGAGATTCAAAGAGATTTAAATGGAACTATAATAGCAATCAAATTTACCCAGAAATAGTCAGACAGGGTTTAAGAAGTAAAGTACTGAATCCCGTTAAATATTTATTAAGCCCCGACTTATACATAACCCGCCGCTTCAGGCGGCGGGTTAAAGTTTCAGTTATCATAAGGAGTATTGCCATTGTTTGACTGTTTGTATCCAGCCTGTGTATTTGTGTTTCAATTTCAATAATCAGTTTGGGAAGAGCTTTCATCTTAAGTCGCAGACGCATTTACATATGATAACGTATATTCAGCTCTGCTGATTAAGCTTGCAATGCTCGCTCAAAGGAACCGGGAACTTAAAATTTGAATAAGTCTGGTGATGTTAATGGAAGAAAATTTGGTTAAATTAATTTCCCACACGGCTGTTTTAGTTATGCTATTAGCTGCTATATCACTGTTTTTCATACTTTTTGAAAACTGTGAAAATATATTATCCAATGTGAATCGGGCGATAACGGATAAGGGTGTAGTATATCAGACAAGTGAAACGTGTGAGGAGAAAATTGTATCGGGAGCAGAAATAACTGGTATGATAAGAAACGGGCCTGAAACCGATATTTATATCAATTCGGTTCATGTACCTGCCCATACAGATGCCGATTCATTTGATTACAGCGTGATAGACATTTCAGCTTCTTATGCCGTGGAGTATGTTTTTTCCCCGGCAGGAGAGACAGAGTCAATAAAATTCATAAAACGATAGGGGGTTTGATGATTGTCTGAGTCTTTAAGCAAAATATTCGCATTGATTCTTGCTGTTCTGTTGTTCTACATTTTTCCTGTAGAAAATATGTTAACAAGACAAGAGGATGTTTCAAGAGTATTTGTCTTAACCGAAACCACAAAGTTTGTGGATTCGGTTCGCAGTCTTGGTTATATAACGCCGCTGATGTATATGCAATTCACCCGGAACCTTTCAGCCACCGGAATTTCATATGATATAGAAATGGAGCATTTACACAGCAGCATAAATCCTGTTT
>JAAYGP010000050.1 GCA_012727625.1 Clostridiaceae bacterium | reverse complement strand
AGGAAAACACCTTTTTCGCCGTATTCGCAATCCGGATCAGCCATTATAAAGAATGCTGATACCAGTTTTGTACCCGGTGCGGTTTTAAGAATTTGAAGAGCCGGCCTTAATGTATTGGCGGTAGAATTAACTGCCCCTGCAACCATGCCGTCCGCCGCGCCTTTTTTAACCATCATAACACCCAAGTACAGAGGGTCTTTCATTGTTTCCCTGGCTTTTTCAATCGTCATGCCTTTATGTTTTCTCAGTTCAAAAAAAGTATTTGCGTAGTCTTCAAATCTTTCGTCCGTTTCCGGGTTTACTATGACGGCTTTTGATATATCAAGATCACAGGCGAGTTCTTTAATCTTTTCCTCCCGGCCCACCAGAATAATGTCGGCAATACCTCTTTCAAGAACCATTGCTGCCGCCTTAATTGTGCGAATATCTGTGCTTTCCGGCAATACTATTGTTTTTTTGTCGGCTTTCGCACGCTCCGATATTCGTTCCAGAAATTTGCTCATTTGCTGCACCCTTCTTTCCTGTACTTTTTACATAATTTTTTGCATACCCGCGTCACTATTATTTTCAATAAATATGAATCCAATTACATGTGACCAGGTATTAAAACCTTATGATAAGCTATTTTCAAGCTTTTCAAGCCATTACAATTATAATACATATGTTTTTTGTATACAAGGCAAAAAAGAAAAAAGATACGAAAAATGGCGAATAGATTATTACTGTTCACACCCGGACCTGATTCAGACTCTGCCAATCCGCACCGGATATCGAACAATGACGGTTACTTTTTACAGGTTCTGTATAAAGATATTGTGCAACAGGAGGAAACTTCAGCGGAATGAAGTATAGAGATGTATAAAGAGAAACGAGGAATAGCAAGCCGACTGTTTGAGCAAAAAGCAATATACATTATTATTTCCATATGCATTTTTGCGAGTTTCGGCTTGCCTTAGCTTTAGCTTACCAGCTCTTGCAAATGAAGCTCTTGTTTCCGCTATTGAACAATATCTGACCTGTTAAGCAACTGAATCAGGGCGTAAACAGTAACGAAAGCAGGCAATTCATATCAGAAGAAACGCACGGCTTACATCCCCGTCTGTTATTAAGGACAAATTCTCTTTTTTTATGTTCTCAATATCGGAACCTATCCTGTTTGATTGTTCCATTACGATTTTTTCAAATAAATTCCGAACATATCTGCCATTTCCGAATTGCTCATTTCTGATTTTACAGACGGCACTGAAATGATCCCTAATCATTTCCTTGGCTTTTTCGGTTAATGCATACTGCTGATTTGCGGTAAACATCATGAATATGTCATAAAGCTCATTTTCCGTGTAATCTTTAAACTCAAAGGTGAAATTGAAGCGATCCTTAAGACCCGGATTGGAATTTATAAAAGTTTTCATTTTGTTTGTATAACCTGCGGCAATAACAATTAACCTGTCCCGGTCGTCATCCATCCTTTTTAATATTGTATCAATCGCTATTCTGCCAAAATCATTATCTCTTCCGGCTAATGCGTATGCTTCATCAATAAATAAAATTCCGTCAAGAGCTTTATCTATAACTTTATTGGTTTTTTCCTCAGTTTGTCCAACATACCCTGCTACCAAACCACTTCTGTCAACCTCAACAACATGCCCTTTTTTCAATATGCCGAGGGTTTGGTAGATTCTGCCCAATATTCTGGCTATTGAGGTTTTTCCGGTACCTGGCGAACCGCAGAAAAGAGCATGATAGGACAATTGTTTAACGGGCAGTCCCATCTCCTCTCTTTTTTGATTGGTTTTAATCATATTAACAAGGCCGGATATATGATCTTTTATGTTTTTAAGCCCGATAAACCGGTTTAATTCGTCCATTATCCTGTCAAGCTTGTCACCGGTTACAACAATATCATTTATGGGTATTGATTTTTCAATATCCTCCATTGTGATTTCCTTAAGCATGTTATAAGTAACTTCTTCCAGTTCCGCAAGCCTGTCTGACTGGTATTTGATTAAACGTTCAAGTATGTTGCGGACCTCGCGGCCGTTTCCAAAATGCTTGTCTCTTGTATCATAAAGATATGTGAAGTACAGCTCCATTTTCTTTAAACATTCTTCATTCATTGAGTATTGACGTTTTTCCAGCTGAAGCTTAAAAATTTCCAGCAGTTCCTGACCTGTGTAATCCTTAAAATAAAATTTTCTTGGTATTCTGGAGGCTAAGCCCGGGTTGGAGTTTAGAAATACATCCATTTTATCTTCGTATCCTGCCAGAAATACTGCCAGCCGATCCCGGTCCTTTTCCATCCAGTCCACCAAAATATTTATTACTTCCTTGCCAAAATCATTTTCCCCGCCTTCGGACAGAGAATATGCCTCATCAATGAAAAGGATGCCATCCAATGCCTTATCAATTATCTTGTTGGTTTTTGCGGATGTCGCGCCAACATACTGGCCTACCAGGTCGGAACGTGTCACCTCCACAAGATGTCCCTTTTTTAATACGCCGAGGGCTTTGAAATATTCGCCCATCAGCCTTGCGACAGTAGTCTTGCCCGTACCGGGATTGCCAATAAATGCGGTGTGCAAGGCAATATTGCCCCCGCTGAGACCATGTTCCTGCCTGAGTTTCTGAATCTTAACAAAATCCATTAATGCTTCAATATCCTCTTTTATGTTGGACAGGCCTATAAGTTTTTCAATTTCATTACGTATTTCATCCGCATTAAAAGGCGGCTGATTATTGCTTTCACATTTCTCTGTTTCATGTTTGCTGTAAAAATCATCAATAATGGATTTAAGCTCACGCTCAAGTATTTCTTCCTGTTTAACGGAAGATTTGTTCGTCCTTGCATCAGAATATTCATCAGAGGAATCCATACCCGGTTCCAGAGGGCCTTTCCCCCTATCCCGGGTTCCGTGTTTTTTTTCATATATGTCAAAGTAAACACCACTTAAAAAACGGTTCTTTTTGTCCATTTTATATCCATCCCGCCTTTTTATATAAATTTTTTAAGTTTCAGTTTAAAGTCATAATCTGATTTCAGCTGATATTTTACCATGAAAGACTTTTCCGCGCTTTTCAAATAAAAAACTTACCCAATATTGTTTCTGCTAATATTCTACCATTATTATTTTTTATAATCTATGTTTATACAGAATAAATTGGGCAAAATACGAATGTAGTTACTGTTCACACCCTGATATAATTACTGATCAGGTCAGATATTGTGCAATAGCGGAAACAAGAGCTT
>JAAYGP010000049.1 GCA_012727625.1 Clostridiaceae bacterium | reverse complement strand
CCCTTTTCATCCGGTTGCTTTAAAAATTCAACTGCGTCCAAAGTCCCGTCGCTTGCCTCAACCTGGATTGCCTTTTTAACCCTGGATATCCTGAGGGTGGTTTCATATTCCGTTGTATTACCCGATGTATCTTTCAACACTATTATAACATTCTGGATATTTATTTTTGAAAAATCCGGTTCTTCCTTATATTCAATGGTTACATCAGTTACATCCGTCACATTGTAAACAAATTGATCCGCGCTCACACTCTCCCCGGTGTAAAGGTCAATTTCCCGGACATCGGCCTTGGGAGGAGTGGTATCCCTTATTTCCAGTATTGATTTATAATTTCTTCTTTCCGAAATGATTTCAATATCGTAAGTTCCGGGTTTGTTCGAATCTATGCCTGACATATCCGTTACATATACTGCCTTGCTGTTGTAGCTTTCAAAAAAGCTGCCTGCCGGCGGCAGTTCCTCTCCCGCCTCAAGGACCAGTTTATCCATAATATTCATGGCTGAAATTCTGCTTATGGCAATACCAGCCGCAAAAGAAACGGCAACTATTAAAACAAACACAATTATGTATCTCGCAAACCTTAATTTCAACCTCATGCACCTCTTATAATGCTAATTTTGCAGTGTCAAAAATCTTTTAATATAATACCACAAAGCAGCGTATAATTCCAACCGTTTTCATGATCGAAACACGCCTTTCTAATCTGTTCGAGTGGCGGCATTAAAACCGGATACATAACCGGAGGACCAGGACCATTGCAGGTTAAATCCACCGCAGTACCCGTCTACATCAATAATCTCGCCGGCAAAATACAAGCCTTTAACCAGTCTGGATTCCATAGTGTTTGGGTCAATTTCCCCGGTATCAACACCTCCCACGGTTACCTGCGCGCTCGGCCAGCTTTTCGTGCCGCGGATTTTAAAACGCCAGTCAGTCAGAACTCTTGCTATACTTTTTCTCTCATTAAGGGATACCTCCGATACCGGACGTTTTACATCATTGATACCAGCTTCAGATAATATGACAGGAATAAGTCTTTTATTAATCAGACCTACAAAACTGAAGTCAACAGGCTTGTTCCTGTCCCGCATGAAACGTTTTTCTATAAGCTTTAATACTTCAGTTTCATGTTTATCCATCATCACTATTTTCAAAAACGCTTCATTTCCGTTGCGC
Source organism: Clostridiaceae bacterium (assembly GCA_012727625.1). GTDB lineage: Bacteria > Bacillota > Clostridia > DSM-8532 > DSM-8532 > JAAYGP01. Next base: position 4,390 of record JAAYGP010000049.1, on the reverse strand, counting down.
AAAAGCTCCCCTGCCCTTCTGCTGATCTGCAGAATGGGCGGGCCTGATACGCCGTAATTCGCAAAAAGAATATCGCCGCTGTCCCTGACAACAGACCTGTTACCGCTTATAACTTCCGCTGTTCCTTTAATCTTAACCCCCTCGATACGCTTAAAAAAAGAACCCTCAAGCATTATCTGAACAAGGGCCGGAAAAATATCCGTTATTCTGTGTCCGAGCCCGGCCGCAAGCTCATACCCGTTGCCATCAGAGCCGCTTGACGGCATGGCTTTTCCGCCCGTTGCAATAATGACCCGATCTGCCTTGATAATATCCTTGTTCTCTATTTCAACAAAAAAGCAATCATTCTCTTTCGTTATTTTCTTAACTAATGCATTGCAGATTATATTCACACCAAGCTTGTTTAACTCATACAGTAACACATCAAGAACACTGGAGGCCTGTTCGGACATGGGAAAAACCTTTCCCTGCTCCTCCACCTTAGGTTCTATGCCCAGCTTTTCAAAAAAGCGGATGGCATCACCGGCGGAAAAAATACTTAACGCACCCCTGGTAAATTCAGGATTACCGCCGTAATAATAATCACTCGAGGTATTAATATTTGTGTAATTGCACCGGCCGTTTCCGGTTGCAAGTATTTTTTTGCCCACCCTCGGATTTCTTTCTGCTATTGTAACCCGGGCGCCCATTCTTGCCGCGGAAACAGCCGCAACCATTCCAGCCGCGCCGCCGCCTGCCACTAAAACATGCTTTATGTTTTTCATAAATCCCTCTTTGAGTAGTCTATTGAGTAAAAGGTTTTCATTTTTACTTTCTATTGTTTCGCCGAATTCACTCAATATACGAGAATTCCTTGTATATGGAAAGTATAATTAATCAGTATTTGATTGTCAAACAGCAGCCATAAAAAACGGCAGGATTATCAAAACCCTGCCGCCAAATATATACCTTACTATTAAACACCCTTACTTTTTACATATGCCATAATCGTCTCAGAAACCTACATCATCCCTTCCTTTCACCTGCTCTGCAATATATTCCACATATTCCAGTATTCCAGCTTCTATATATTTCTGTCTGAAATCATTCAGCATCTTCAATGCTTCTTCGTCAGTATCAACATAGTATGCCTGTCTTAATGTGGCTGTGTAATCCAACTGGGCGGTTTTTTCAAGAAATTCCTGGCGTTTCGGATAGCTTCTGCCCAGGTATGCCGCACTTACCTTATCGATCAAAACTATTGGTGTAAGAGCCTGGTATTTTCTAAGCAATTTTTCGTCTTCATTCAGTTCTGATTCATCTTTAGGCCACTTTGCATCGGCTGAGAAAGCTCCTACAAATTGCGGCATTAACCACAGTCCTGCATCCCTCTTATTTGTGACGTCAGCAGCGAATTTTTCCTTTACTTCAGGAAGATACTTCGGAACTCCATTCTCAATAGTATGATGTACATTCTCTATTCCCCAGTATGCGAACACCAAACCTTCCTCGCTGTTAATCCAGTCAATCATGCGCAGTACGTCTTCAGCATGCTTTGTCTGTGCGCTCAGGAACATAACCGGGAATCCTGAACGTCCTTTCTTCTCAACCTGTGCAACAGTTTCTCCGTTTTTGTTCTTGAACGGTCCAAGCTTTTCGTATTGCATTTCGGGGTTCGTCTTATAAAGAGTCATTAAATCGCCGGTCATGGGCTGCGCACCGAATATGGCAAGCTTTCCTGTAATCAGTTTTTCCTTGCCCATCGTGACCGTGTTGCTGAATGCTTCGGGGTCGAACAGGCCTTCTTTTATAAGTTTTCTCATGAACAGAAGTTTCTCTTCTTCATCCTTTGAGAAGATGTAGTGAATAATCTTGCCGTTTTCTTCCCTGTATGCCGAGATATTGTAGTCACTCCAGAATTCAAGGAATCTTGTGTAATCCCAGCCATTGTGCAGTGTGCCGGCAGGTATTACAGGTTTGCCGTTAATATCTTTAAATCCGCCGTTTTTAATGTCTACAAGAAGGTTATAAAGTTCGTCCGGTGTGTCGATATCTGCAGGATTTACATTTAACGCTTTCAGAATATCACCACGGGCATAACATCCGTATGCAAAGTTTATTATACTTTCAACAGTTCCGTCCGGGGTCTGCTGCGGAATAAGATATGTCTTTCCTTCATATTCCGGCGGGTGCAAATCAAATTGATAAAAGTCCTTTGCAATACCAACTGTACACAGTTTTTTAACATTGGGGAACTTATCCAGGTATTCATCAATTGCCAATATCTGTCCTTCAACAGCACCCTTTTTGATTACTGCACCTTCGCCGCCGGTTGAACTCCAGTAAGGAGCATTGACCAAATCCGGCATGGTTCCTGAAGCAAACATCAGGTTCAGTTTTTCCACTTCGCTTGTTGTTATGGACTCCATTTTCAGCCTTACGCCTGTTTTTTCAGCCAAATAATCCAGCACTTCACAATTGTCGGGATCCTGCGGGAAGTTTCCGCCGCCTCCGTTCCAGCAGTGCAGGAATGATATTTCCACAGGCTCTGCGGGTTTTCCGGTCGTTTTTCCTTTCACAGGTGTCCCGGTTTGTTGTGATCCTGTTCCCTGATCGCAGGCTGTGATTACTGTTGCTGCCATTAACAGAACAATAATCAGTGAAACAACTTTTTTCAATTTAATTCTCTCCACTTCATAAGCTCCTTTCATTTTCATAATTATTAAAAAGGATAAACCTTTTTAAGTCAATTGCTATTCCTTTAAGGAACCTAAAAGTACACCCTTTACGAAATATTTCTGAAGGAAAGGATATACGCAGACTATCGGTACGGTTATAATAATTACAAAAGTCATTCTTAAAGACTCAGGTGTCAGTCCTTTAAGTCTCATTTGATCCTGGTTGATTTGCACTATTTGTGAGCCATCACCTTTTCCCACCAGGGTTTCATAGGATGCTTCGCTTATCATCTGGTTCAGGAATGTTGCCGCCGGTTTCAGCTTGGCATTCTGTATGAAAAACTGTCCCGTAAACCAGTCATTCCAGTTTCCGACACCAATGAACAATGCTATTGTGGCAAGCACAGGCATGGAAAGCGGAAGCATAATCCTGAAAAATATATCAAGTTCGCTGGCTCCGTCTATAGTTGCAGATTCAGGAAGACTTGCAGGTATTCCCATGAAAAAGGTTCTTATTACAACCGCATTGAAGAAGCTGTATAAATGAGGTATGACCATAACCCAGAATGTATTGTATATACCAATCTGACGATATAGTATAAATGTCGGAATAAGTCCGCCGCCAAAAAGGGTGGTGAAGAAAAAGAAAAATATTATATATTTCCTGCCCGGCAATCCTTTCTTTGTCAGTCCATATGCCATCATCGCGCACAAAATTACCGAACTTACTGTAACAATGACAGTCCTCATAATGGAGATGCCAAAAGCGTTCATCATCTGGGGGTGGCTGAAAGCCCTTTTATAATTATCAAGGGTAAACTCTCTCGGGAATAAATATATGCCTCCGCGCATAGCGTCATATCCGTCATTAAAGGAGAGGGCAAGGAAATAGATAAAGGGGTATAACGCTGATAAAGCAAAGATTGCCAGTATAGTATAATTTATAGCCATATAAATCCGATCTGAAACAGTAAGTTTTCTAACACTCATTCAATGTCTCCCCTAACTTTGATAAATACCTTAAATTAATACTCACCAAAGTGATATCTCACTTAATTTTTTCGAAATCGTATTAACTGTAACAATTAAAACCAATGACACTACCGATCTGAATAATCCAACCGCTGCTGAATAGGAGAACTGTCCGTCCAGAAGTCCAAGCTTGAGCACATATGTGTCAAGAATTTCGGATACGCTCATGGTACTTGGGGTCTGCATCAGGTATATCTGTTCAAAGCCCGCATTTAAAATACCGCTCAGATTCATAATCATCAGGATGGCAATTGTCGGATAAATGCTTGGGAGCGTGATATTAAACATCATGCGCCACCTGCCTGCCCCGTCTATTTCCGCTGCCTCATACAGATTTGGATCTATAGCTGATAATGCCGCAAGATAAATAATGGAGTTCCAGCCGACTTCTTTCCATATGCTGCTTATAATAACAAGGGGCAGAAACAATGGTTTTATTCCCATGAAGAAAATAGGCTCAAGTCCCATTGAATATCTTATGTCATTTATCAAACCCGCGTTGGTTGACAGAATTTTTTGAAGAAGAGTAACAACGACTACCCATGATACGAAATGAGGAAGAAAGGAGATTGTTTATAATGCCCCCACTTGTCAAGACAATTTTTTAGCTTTTCTAAGTTAGGTTCTCCTTTCTTTAATTTTGTATAATTTTTACAATTATACACTCTGTTGGAGGATGTCAAGGACGAGCGTAAGCGAGT
>JAAYGP010000048.1 GCA_012727625.1 Clostridiaceae bacterium | reverse complement strand
TTACAAAATAAAAACATATAGATAAATGAGGTGATTTGGTATGTACGCTGAATCAATTAAGGCAAGGGCAATACGTTGCTGGTTTTTTTTGGGGCTATTGCTTGTTTTCATTTTGATACTTAAAGATGTGGTCCGGAAAGTTAACATCCATACCAGCAATCATACAGTTGAAGTCGGGTATTATATTTCTGAAAAAAGCCCCTATCATATATTTATAAACCTTGATGAGCAAAAAATGTATGTATATAAGGATAATATACTGCATAAAATATATCCTGTTTCAGGGGGTAAAAAAAAATCCCCCTCCCCTGTCGGCGAATGGGTTATTATAGAAAAACAAAGATGGGGAGGCAGTTTCGGAGGTGCCTGGATGGGTCTTAATGTACCCTGGGGCAGATATGGAATCCACGGCACGAAGCAGCCGTGGGCAGTAGGCCAGCAGAACATTTCAGGCGGATGTATCCGCATGAAGAATGAGGATGCCAGAGATTTATACGAATACATACCGCATGGTACAAAGGTAATAATCGCTTTTGAAAGTCAGCCTTTCAGAAATCTCAAAGATGGTGATATTGGTTCGGATGTATATAAAGTGCAGACCGCTCTTAAGCAATTGGGTTATTACAATAACTGGTGTGACGGGAAATTTGGTGAAGCAACAAAAAGAGCGGTCCTTAAGTTCCAGGATGATTTTGACCTTGCTGAAACCGGAATTGTTAATATCAGCACATGGGAAAAACTCATGAAGCAGTATGAAGAAAGCCTCCTGGAATAAACTAGTTAAGCTGAAGCTGATTAAGGGGGCAGGCAAGTTTAAACTCAGGCGTTTTTATATATGGTTATAATTTCATTAACTACAGTTTTAAGGTACCTGGCGTCTTTTATATGATAGTCGCAGGTTACAATATATCTGTGATATCTCTCCCTGAAAATTTCTATTAGTTTTTCTTTTCCTCCGGACAACAGGGGTCTTTCGGAAATTTCCACATCCTTTAATATATCATCAATAGGACGATCGATGAAAAAGATTATACCGCTTTTTTTAAGCGCGGCTATATTCTTGTCTTTTTTAACTGTTCCGCCGCCTGTGGCTATAACCGTATTCTCATTGTCCGAGATTTCTTCAACAGCTGCGCTTTCAATATCCCTGAAATACTCTTCGCCCTTTAAAAACAAATCGGGTATTCTGCCCCATTTTTTTTCTATATATTGATCCAAATCCAAAAATGCCATACCAAGGCAGGAAGCAAGCATACATCCCACTGTGGATTTACCACAGCCCATTATCCCTGTTAACACAATATTCTTTTTCTTCATGTGATTTCTCTCCCTTATTTTAATTAAAACCCGAAAGCTTACATTTCAAAAGCGCTATGAAAAGTATACTGTTATGACATGCAGGTCGCAATTAACTGATTTTAGTACTGTGCTTAAAAATTGTCAGTTCCGATTTTAAGTCTATTGTATATGGCATCCACCAAATCAATGCCATAATTTTCACCCTGCCAGATCTCCTGGGCTTTCACTGCCTGAGCTGCCAGCATATACATACCGTTAACGCAGGGTATGCCCATTTCACCGGCAAGCCTCATCAGCTTTGTTTTTTCCGGATTGTAGATAAGATCAAATAAAAACCCTGAGCCTTTAAGCTGTTCCTTATTTAAAGGAGAATCTTCGGTTAACGGGTACATGCCAACCGGAGTTGTGTTGATTACTATATCAAATGGCCCATGGCCTACTATTTCCTCATAGGAAATTACAATCACCTGCGGAAACTTTTTCCTGGCATAATTTTTATCCCTGCTTGCTATATATATTTTATCGGCAAAATTCTTAAGATACGCAACAACTGCTTTTGCAGCTCCTCCACTGCCGGTTGAAAGGACTTTTTTACCTGATGGGTTTATCCCGCTTTTTTTAAATGTATAATCAATTCCGTAATAATCTGTGTTGTAACCTTTTAATCCGCCTTTCAGTTTTATGGTATTGACAGCTCCGATTTCCCTGGCCTCATCGGATATATTTTCCATATAATTCATAATCACTGTTTTATACGGTATTGTAACATTGAGCCCGTGGTAATTTTCCTGCTCCGCGTTAATCAGAAAGGATTCAAGTTCGTTATGCTTCAGTTCAATCAACTCGTATTGACCCTTTTTACCTGTTATATCGAAAAAAATCCTGTGTATCAACGGTGAAAGGCTGTGACTTAGTTTTTCGCCGATTAAACCATATTTCATGAGATACTCCTTTCGTTAAGATACTAACGGAAAAGTTAACTTCCCTCTGTTCACATGCCCGTTTGCTGAGCCAATGCCTTGCCGCTGAAAGCAGGGTAGTTTCCAAGCAGCTTGAAAATACCGGACGAATTCCTCAGGTATTCAATTAAGTCTTTCACCCTGTCTTCCGCAAGGTTTCCTTCAAAATCAAAGTAAAACAAATACTCCCATGGCTTGCCTATAATCGGCCTTGACTCAATCTTCAGCAAATTAATGTTTCTGTCCTTGAAAAGCCTTAAAACTTTATACAAAGCTCCGGGCTTATGGGCTATATCCATTACCACACTTATTTTATTGCAATTTTCGTCTATAATCATTTCCCAGCCTGTCATAACAAAGCGTGTATAGTTATTTTCAAAATTAATATCAGGTACGGCAATTTCAAGGCCGTAAATCTCCACGCATCGTCTTGAAGCGACCGCGGCCTTTGTTTTATCCTGCAGTTTTTGAACAAGCCGGGCGCTGTCGGCAGTACTTTTATATTCAATGAGTTCCCATGGATACTGCTTTAAATATTTTATGCTCTGTTCCAGTCCCTGATGATGTGAATAAACCTCTTTAATGTCAGTAAGTTTTGTACCGGGTAAAACCAACAGATTATGGCTTATCTTTGATATATGCTCTCCTGTTATGTAAACATCATTGCTGCCAATAAGGTCCATAACCTTGCTAATCGTGCCTGTCGAAGAATTTTCAACGGGCAGAACGCCAATATCAATTTCACCTTTTAATATTGAGCTTACTATTTCATCAAAGTGTCCGAAAGACCTTTTTTTACAATTATCTCCAAAATACAGGCTTGCCGCTTCCTCACTGTATGAACCGGAAACTCCCAGATAACCGATAACTGAATCATCCTTAATTTTAAATTTCCTGTTTTCCCCTGTTACAGTTCCAGGGCTTCCTATTAAGTCTATCTGGTATTGCCTGCTTTGAGTCATCATTTCATCCATAAAGGGGGTTAAATATTTTTCAAGGCTGTTTTCATTAAGATATGAAGCAGCTCTTTTTATAACCTCTTTTTCGCGCTCGGGATCAAATACTTTTAAATTGTTTTGTTTTTTTAAAGCCGCAATTTTTGAAACAGTATTAAGCCGTTCCTCAAAAAGCTTTACAATTTTCTTATCTGTTTCGTTTATTTTTTTTCTTAACGAATCAAGATGCTGCTTCATAATTTAACTCTCCTTTTCAAGTTTGTTGTTTCATTGAAGACCATGCTGAAAGACCATGCTCAGAACTTCACTGCTTTTTTATATGCAGGTCCATTATAACTATGGCCGCAGCCGCGTCTATAACCGGAACGGCCCGGACAGCGATGCATGGATCATGCCTGCCATGAACGGTTAGTTCCGTCCCGGACATTTTATCCGCGTCTATTGTTTTCTGAAGCCTGCCAATGGATGAAGTGGGCCGGACTGCCGTTCTGAACAGGATGGGCATACCGTTTGTGATGCCGCCGTTTATACCGCCTGAATGGTTTGTTTTTGTCTTAACCTGGTTATTTTCAATAAAGATAGAATCATTCGCCTCACTGCCTTTCATTTCCGACAGTTTGAAACCGGTTCCGAATTCAACACCCTTAACCCCTGGAATTGAAAAAACAAACGACGCGATTTTGCTTTCAACTGACCGGAAAATAGGAGCCCCAAGACCTGCAGGCAGGTTTAATACAGCTGTTTCAAGAAGTCCGCCGACAGAATCTCTTTCTTTCTTCGCGTCTTCAATTTCTTTTTTCATTTTTGCCAGGGCACTTTCATCAATAACAGGAAAACGCGTTTCTCTGATCTTTTTAAGCTTTTCTTCATCAATTTTTACAGGATCCATATAAGTGTCTGAAGCTTTTCCGATCTTCAGAATATGGGTTCCTATTGTTATCCCATTGTTTTTAAGATACTGGTATGCTATGGCTCCTGCAAAAACAACCGGAGCTGTAAGCCTTCCTGAAAAATGACCGCCTCCGCGATAATCACCGAAGCCTTTATAAAGTACTCGTCCTGTATAGTCTGCGTGACCCGGGCGCATTATGTTTTTTATTTCTTCATAATCCCTTGAGCTTTTATCTGTGTTACGGATAATTCCGCATAAAGGGGTTCCTGTTGTATATCCGTTAAAAAAGCCGCTTACAATCTCACCCTCGTCCGACTCTTTTCTTGGGGTTGTAAATGCATCCTGCCCCGGCTTGCGCCTGTTCATTTCAAAATTAATATCGTCTATATCAAGTTTAATGCCGGGAGGCAGCCCGTCAACAACAACACCCACGGCTGCCCCGTGAGATTCACCGAATATTGAGATTTTAATGTTTTCAAAGATCCATATCCTATGAAAGTTTATTTTACGGCTGATGATAATC
>JAAYGP010000047.1 GCA_012727625.1 Clostridiaceae bacterium | reverse complement strand
CCTCCGTAAACATATTTTCATGATTGGTTTATTTCATGACTCGATATATACTATGCACATAACATAAAAAAGGTTTACCATAAGGGGCATGTTTTTCATTAATTCATTTAATTTTTAAGGTTTATTAATATTTCATGGAATAACAGGGATTTTTACGGAGTAATAAACCGCTTCAGTTAAATACTTCCTGGAAATGTGTATTTTGACCGGTAGAATCGCTGTTCGATATTGTTCTGAAATCTTAACCGATAAAAAGCCTGATACCTTAAGCGCAGGAAAAGAAGCAAATTTGAAATTATTTCCGACCAAGGATATAATATAAGTATACATTGTTTAAAGGGGAGTGTATGTTATGGGTATTTCTTTGGAAAAAATCGAGAAATGGGAAAGAAAGAAAAACGCAAAAAAACTCATCAGAGCGCTCGGCGATGACAGTGTTGAAATTCGCACTCGTGCCATTCGGGCTCTGGCGGTAATCGATGATCCGGAAATTCGTCTTGCCGCAGTGGAAACCCTTGGTGTTATTGGTTCAGGAAGGACTGCTGAATTTGTCCGTGCATTGCTGGATAAGGAAAAGGAAACAAGAGTGATTGAAGCCGCAAAATATGCGTTGGCTCAAATTAAAGAAAAAATGAAAGAACAGGACAGAATAGCGTAGCTCCAGGACTGCCGTTAAGCAGTCCTTTTTTATGCTTGCTTACGTTATTGCGCAGAATCTGTAAAAAATAAATCTGTTAAAAACGGCCGATAACTTGTTTTTTACAAAACGATGCGCTTTTTTGTTCTAGTAATGAACACGAATAAACCAGAATTTTATGCCTTTGTCGCTCCAGCCCAAATCCCATGGAACCCTGTAACGATCCGTATTATGGCAGTTTACTAAGGAATAGCCCCTTGAGTCTGCTCCGGTAACAACAGAAATATGGACTACTTTACCTTTTTTTTCATACGCTATAATATCACCAGGCAGTAATTTATACGACAATTTCAATACCTTGTCATATGTTCCATAAACAATAACCGATCCTCTCCCGCTGCTTACCAGGAAATTTTTAAAACTCTGAGCATTAACCCATGCCTGGCTGCCATCGTTTTTATAATAATTCCAGACAGATGTTTTTTTAAATTTACCGCCTTCATACAATACTTGTGAAGCAAAATTTGCACAATCACCACCTAATGAATTATAATTTTTATAATTTTTATTGTATTGAAAAAAGTATCTTTCATCAGGTCCGGCCGCACAATAAAGATCAGCATATTCAACGGCTTTTACCCGCCTTTCATTAAGCCCCGAAAAGTCCCTTTCCTCCCGGGATAAAATAAAATTCTTACTATCCTCCGTATTCAGACTCTGAGGGCTTAGAGAATCCTCGAAAGGATCCGTATACCATTCCTTTGCTATTATAAAATTATCAGGCTCAACTGCTATATCCATAACATGATAGGTTGCAATCCTGAGGCGATTTAAAACCCCCTGCTTGTTTTCATATTCATAGGCATATTCGGTGATTTCAGAAAAATTGATCGTTGCCTTATTGTCCTTTTCCTTCACCCACCTTATTTTAAACACGGAATCTATGTCTGTAAACTTAGCTCCCTGTTTCGCAGCCCAACTATGGAGATATTTTATTTTCTTTTGCTCATGCTCAAAAGCCCATATCCCATAGCGTTTGACTGTATCGTACATAAACTTTATTGATTCAGCGTCATTGTCAAGCATTGCCTTATTACGGGCCCGGATAATGTTCTTTATAACCGGCGTATATACTTCCGTTAATTCGCTGCTTACAGGCATTGTCTTATATACTAAATTTTCATATTGGTTTTTTTCATGCAGCATCAGAAATACGCATACAGTTGCAATGAGCAACAATGCAACGGCCAAAAATCGTTTAAAGCGTATAACAATTACCATACATGCTCCTTCGTTATTTTATGATATTTAACTATATGAACACGCCGGATTTTATATCCTTAAACTTTTCAACATTTAACTGCAGGGAGATTATGGGCCGCCCCGTAAATATAAACTGCAAAACAGCTGAACAATCAATACCGGATTAACGCATTTCAGAACGAAATCGCAAGAATGAGTTGCAAGCTGCGGTATATTTAAAAAAGGAAGCTAATTAATTCCTATATATTATAAGTTATGAGGTGCAGAGTTATGAGCAGACAGTATATTTCACGTAAAACGTGGAAAATAATTGAATCATGAATATCAAAACAGACAATCTTTGCATTAAAAAAGAGAGCTTTTTGCTCTCTCTTTTTACCATTTGTTGCTGTAACCGCGATTGCTGTATCGTTGTTGTTTTCTTGCACGTCTGCAATCAGGACATCTTTGGGGCTCATTTTCAAAACCCTTTTCCTTATAAAATTCCTGTTCACCTTCAGTGAAGATAAATTCCGTGTTGCAGTCTTTGCAAACAATAGTTTTGTCAGCCATAACAAAATACCTCCTTAATTTATTTTGGATATTACTTCAGACATTTTCCTTAATAAATTAAAGAGAGTTATGCTGAAAAATATATCCAATACAAGTTTTATTGTGACTTACTATATCACTATATCATCTTTTTTTATTATTAACAAGAGTTTTTCCAGATATTTTCCAAAGACACCGGATGAAATATTTAATTAATTAAAATTACTGATAAAATATGTTTTTGAATAGAATATTAATTCGATAACCTGTGAAAGAGAAGTAAAATTTTTGCCATATCATGCTTTGTATTAACTTTCGCCGTTAAGCTTAAACTAATCAGTGAACAATAAACCCATACCAGGATGAAGTATTGTGATGATAATAAAAACATTCAAAAAACTGAAAGTAATGCAGCAAAGCAAGGAAGTGGCTCAAATTAATGCAACATTAATTAAACAGGAAGGTGAATATATGCACAGGCGCTTGATTTCTTTATTTTTTTGCTCAATCCTGTTTTCCCTCTTTTCAGGATGTTTAATCAGTCAGGACAATGAAATTGCTGATAATAACAGTGACCTGCGTCAAACGGATATACAGGAAATAACCACAACTTCCGCCCCAACAGAAAGTTCTGTCAATGAAAATGAAATCAGCAGGTACACAACCACTTTATATAACAAGGAGGAGAACAGAGTTCACAATATTGAAACAGCGGCTGAAAAACTGAATAAAACCATTGTCAGGCCGGGTGAAGTTTTTTCTTTTAACGAGACAATAGGTGAAAGAACCAAGGACAGAGGTTTTAAGAAAGCCTCCATTATTGTTGACGGAGAAAAAAAGACAGGAACGGGAGGCGGTGTCTGTCAGATTAGCAGCACCCTTTATAACGCCGCTTTACTGGCAGACATGAAAATTCTTGAAAGACATGAACATTCAAGAAAAGTACCCTATGTGCACGAGGGAAAGGATGCTGCTG
>JAAYGP010000046.1 GCA_012727625.1 Clostridiaceae bacterium | reverse complement strand
TTTTGGTTTATTCATTAGCTTTAAACTCCTTGCATATTTGTGGTTATGTAACTCATCAACTACATTTTACCACAAATAAGTGAGGATTAAAGAAGAAAATACACTCGGAACCGCTGAATTTTAGCGGATTTCGGGGTTTAGCAATTAACTAAACTTTATTAATTAATGAAAGGAGAGTTTGTTCATGCTGATAAAATCACTGGACAGGCTGGAGAGAAAATTCGGAAAGTTTGCTATCAGAGGATTGATGATTTATATAACCACAGGAAACCTGGCAGTCTTTTTATTGGATTATTTAATGCCGTCGCTGAATTTACCGCTGAAATTGATGCTGATCCCTTCTCTTGTTTTAAAGGGTGAAGTCTGGAGACTTATAACCTACATTTTTATTCCGCCGAATACAAATATTATTTTTATCCTTTTTGTTATTTACTTCTATTATATGATAGGCAGCACTCTTGAACATGAATGGGGCAGCTTTAAGTTAACTGTTTATTATCTTCTGGGGATGATTGGTACAACAATTGCCGCATTTTTTACAGGCGGCTCCAGTTCCACATACCTGAACCTTTCACTTTTCCTTGCTTTTGCTTATCTTTTTCCTGATTTCGAAATCCTGATATTTTTCATTCTGCCGGTAAAAATTAAATACCTTGCCTGGCTGAACTGGGCTTTTATAGTATTTACCATTGTTTTCGGTGATATAAGGCTTAAGATAGCCGCCATAGTTCAGGTGGCAAATTTCTTCCTTTTCTTTGGTTCTGATCTTTTGAAATGGATAAAAAGCCGAAGAAACGTATACTATAACCGAAAGAATTTTTTCAGGCAAATTGAAGAGGGCAGGAAAGCAAATAAACAAAACAGGAGATAATACTCTGCATTTTGATTGCGCAAGCTAAATTTTTGTTTCCTGACGAAAATGCATCAAAAATTATTTCAGGATGCAATTTTCCATGAACAAGCAAAATTAAAGACGAAAGCTTAATTATAATTAATGCTGTAAGAGACAGCACAGAAAAACTTTTGAAAGCTGTTTCGCTTTTTAAGGTTTAAATATTATCATAGTGAATCAAACCAATAAAAATATCGTGCGATAATACTTATGTGTCTTAATTTAAACCAGTAAAAATATTGTACATAATACTTATGTGTCTATGATTTAAAATTGGCGATACCTCTTCTTCAGAGAGGTATCGCTTTTACAGTCTCTGACTATACATCTCTAAGCTTCATTCCGCTGAAGTTTCCTTGCTATTGCACAATATCTCTCTTACGTAAGGATTATGTTGTTGAAAGATACAGGAATACTGGCGGTTAAGGCATTGAATATCGGTTTGGAATTATCCTGATAATTGAAATTAATATCATTATCGCAACCATTTCCGCCATCTTTGCCGCAGGCTGCAAGAAACAACAAAAACAAAACGAACAATAAATGTATATGTTTTTTCTCATGGAACGTCTCCCAATATATAGTCATAATATATAAGCTAACAGCTTATTCTATTAAATGTTATTTAACATGAATTTTTAACCAATTTAAGCTGTCGAATATTTCTTCAGCAATCTCTGTTTCATCTCCCACAACGGCAATGATAAGTCAACATAGTATTTGTGCGGATTTTCAAATCTTTTTACCTCATCCCACAATGCATCAACCTGTTCCCTGCAGTATCTCCTAATGTCCTGTAGCTTCGGGCTTTCATATACACAGTTACCTTTATCAAAAATCTTAACCAAAAGCCTTTTTGCAGTAAAATCAGTTACGGTCTTCCTTTTCCATGTATGTTCAGGATCAAACAGTTCATATGGATCATTTTCATCTATTACCTCGTCATTGAATGTGATCAAATCCGCAATTGCCTTTCCGGACGCCTTGTCAAAAAACCTCCAGACTTGTTTGAAACCCGGGTTTGTAATTTTCTTAACATTTTCGCTGATCTTAATCTTAGGCACTATTTCGCCGTTTTCTTCAACTGCTGCCAGCTTATAAACCCCTCCAAACACAGGCTCCGACCTGGAAGTGATCAGTCTTTCCCCAACACCGAACAAATCCACCTGCGCGCCCTGCATGAGAATTTCCCTGATAATATATTCATCCAGTGAATTTGAAGCAACTATTTTACAGTCATGGAACCCGGCCTCATCCAGCATTTTTCTGGCTTCTTTCGACAGATATGTGATATCCCCGCTGTCTATCCTTATTCCCCTGGGCCTGAATCCCCTGGGGACTATTTCCTCGTTGAATACTCTTATTGCGTTGGGAACGCCGGATTTTAAAACATTATAGGTATCTACAAGAAGAGTGCAATTGTCAGGATAGATCGAAGCATAAGCACGGAATGCTTCCAATTCGGTTGAAAACATCTGAACCCAGCTGTGCGCCATTGTACCCATAGCAGGAATGTTAAATTCCCTCTCCGCGATTGTACAAGCAGTTCCAATACAGCCGCCTATATAAGCGGCCCTTGCCCCGTATATGGCTCCGTCATAACCTTGTGCCCGTCTTGAGCCGAATTCCATAACATCTCTCCCCCGGGCGGCCTTGACAATCCGGTTTGCCTTTGTTGCTATAAGGCTCTGATGATTTATTGTCAACAGAATCATTGTTTCAACAAACTGAGCCTCAATTACAGGTCCCTTGACTATTACCACAGGTTCATTAGGGAATATTGGAGTTCCTTCCGGTATTGCCCAGACATCACAACTGAATCTGAAATTTTTAAGGTATTGCAAAAATTCCTCACTGAACTGTTTTTTACTTCTCAGATACTCAATATCCTCATCATTGAATCTAAGGTTCTTCAGATACTCCATCAGCTGCTAAACTCCGGCCATTATTGCAAAACCGCCGTTATCGGGAACTTTTCTGAAAAACATATCAAAATATACCTGTTTGTCTTTTAATCCGTTTTGAAAATATCCATTTGCCATGGTTAATTCATAAAAATCCGTAAGCATCGTTAAATTCGTTTTATCCATTTATTTCACCCCGTTTATTTTAACCTTTGAACCACTTCTATTCCACTCGTCATCATATTGTACAGCGCCATAACATTTATCAGATCCCCGTTGTGAAAGTCTAAATCATAAGTTTCAACCGCATTTATGGGCACAATAATCCTTACTTTTTTATTCAGCATGTTAAACCAGGTTTTCAGCGTTATTGCAAATTGTTGTACGCAGATATCGGTACAGACTCCGGTAATTATGAAAGTGTTTATGTGTTCGTTCTCCTTGAGCCATTGCTGAAATGCTTCTTCAAGAAAACCATTGGTGGAGTTTTTGGGAATAAGGGCATAACCGCCAGGCTCCCTTAGCTCATCAACAATTTCCGATTCACTGGTACCGGTTAAACAGTGCGCCGGGAAATCGTCAAATTCCGGTGAGGCTTTTGTGTGATTGTCCGCAAAGGCAAGCTTTGCTATTTTTAATTCATCGCATGCCTTTGACAACCTGACAATTTCCGGAATCAGACTTTCCGCTCTCGGGTTTTTAAGCGCCCCTTCCCTTACAAATCCATTAATCATATCAATCATAACAAGGGCTGTTTGCCCGGCCTGCAAGTCTTTTAACCGAACATCCGGGAGCTTGGCAAGGACATCAAATATGCTTTCAAGAGTTTTAGCACTTTTTTCAATAAAAACGTTTTTATTTTTCATTTCTATATCTCCTTTCATTCTGAAATACTGGTCCAGTTCGGGTTAAACCTGAATAACTTCGAAGGCCTGTGGCCTGCATCCTTTGTATACTCATTGGTTTCAATGACCATGTCGGTTATCTTCCTTCTGAAGTTTGCTTTCAGAAGCTCGGTGTCAAGAATAACTTCATACACTTTCTGCAGCTCTGTGAGTGTGAACAGCTCCGGCATAAGGTTAAATGCTATATCCGTATACTCTATTTTATTGCGCAATCTCTCAATTCCATATTCGATAATTTTTGCATGATCAAAAGCTATGCCATCTGATTCAACCACTTCTCTTTCAACTTTTGTCACCTTGCCCTCAACAGTCTTTACGATTTTCACCATTGCTGAAAGGTTATTTTCATCATTGGATAAATTTAACCTGAACAGTCTTTGCAGGACATATCCTTTTTCCGTTACGGTCTTTTGCTCCTGGAACAGCCTGCATGAAACCGTGAACCATTTTACATCATCCGCGTCATCACTCGCTTTGATATCGAGTGTCGAGTTGTCAACCAGAGACATATATGAGACGCTTATTACCCTCGTACGGGGATCTCTTCCTACATCCCCCCAAGTATAAAGCTGCTCCATGTATATATTTTCAATATTGGTTTCTTCTTTCAGCTCCCTTAATGCCGCATCATCCAGACTTTCATCCATTTGTACAAAACCACCCGGCAGAGCCCACTGTCCAATGAAAGGGTGTTCACCTCTTTTAATCATCAGGAGCCTTAGTTTTTTTTCAGGAAGTTTCCTGTAGCTTTCCTTTTCCTCATCAGTTACCGTGAAAATCAACATATCCACAGATACAGAGGGGCTTTCAAACCTGCTTGCATCATATGCCGCCAAAAATTGCTCTTCGGTAAGACCTGATTTGTTTTTTAACACTTTACCCTGCATTACATCACCTGCAATTCGTTATTTATTGTCTGATATTATCATTCTGTTAATATCATTATAATACTATTACATTTTCATGTCAATATGTTTTATTGTTCGAGTTTCCAAATTTTTTAATCAGAAGCTAAATAATGCCCTGTGTAAATCAGAAAAGCGATAAAATCAGATATTGAAAAAGCTGTTTTACAAAAATTATCCACAGAAACAAAAAGTTATCCAGGGATTTGCAAAAAATAACGCAAAAGCTCCTAAAAGCATGAATTGGTTCTTGATTGATTTTTTATCGAAAAGCGTATAATAAAAAATCATAAGAATTGAAGTAACATATTATTATTACTTAAGACTTAATTCTTTCTTAAGGTGATTAAATGAAAAAAAACCAAAAATATGAGACGCTGTACAGGAAAAACAAATATTCAGGTCGTATTATTATAGATATTGCCCTTGAAGATTATGATGAATTTTTTCATGAATGGGATAACTCTGCTTTTAAAAAGCGTGACATTCATCCTGAGCTGGTACAATTTCTTGACTTGTGTTCAGAAGATATTCCTTTAAGAAAAAAGCTGGAATTGGTCTTTTCCCTGAACACAGTTAAAATCAGTAAAGAAAAAGAAGAGCTAATCCGCGAAAGCTATCAAAATTACTATAAATCATCAGAGCGTCTGGAAAAGCGGAAAACAAAAAAGCTTATCAGAAAATCAGCCATTTCGCTTTTTATATCCATTATACTGTTATTCTCATATGGGTTATTGATCGACTTTGATAAAAGCAATATTATTACAAGGGTTCTGCTTGAAAGTTTATTGATTGGCGGGTGGGTTTTTGCCTGGGAAGCTGTACACCTGCTGTTCATTGATATCATTGAGCCTTTCCACAGACGTCGCGAAATAGAAAGATTTCTTAAAGCAAAACTCAGTTTCAAATATATTACGCACTTTTTGCAATATTACTAAAGCCTGCAAACCCCTATATATTAATGGTTTACAGGCTTTTATTATTCATTAAGTGTCAAAGACAGGATTATAGTATATGAATTTCAATTGAATGTCAAGCATACTTTTCATTAAAATAATTTAGCGCTTTCCCAGTCATTGAATATCGTCGATATTGCATTAAGTGATATTTGAGCGCTCTCTTTTAAATGCATAAGATCATTTACTCTACCATGCATAATATTGTTCCGAGGATTTATAATAGATGATACTAGAAAATCTAACTTTTCCAGATTTATTGTGTCTTTTATATACTTATCATTTATAAGCTTATAAATCCTTTTCTTTAGTGATTGGCAGGTAATTAGTGAAGACCTCTTTATTAATTTAACTTATAGCCGCCGTTCAAGAAAGCATATCAACCTGATTAACATAACAGCTTTTACAAGTCTGCCAGTTCACAATCTGTTCCAGTCTTTTTAACAACCGAACCAAATATTCATGATATTGTCCATGCTCGTATTACTCATATTCTTTTCTATCATGTTTCCAGTTTTTAAATAATTCTTCTTCATGAATCAACGCTTCAGCACCTCCAGGCCTGCATTTATTTTTTGTTGCAGTCTATTAAGTGCATTCTACCATATTGTTATTTGCAATTCAAAAGATTTTTTAATAGCGTCGAATAACGCTGAATTCATCTTGACTACTCAACATCACGTAAAATTTGTGCTGGAATAAGTTACAAATCCTGCAGCTGCTTATAATGTTCCCATAGGGTGAGACACAAAAGCAAAAAAATATGTTATACTGTAGGCATGAACAAGAGAAATCATTATTCAGCAGAATACAAGGCCACAGTAGTGCTCGAGATCCTCTCAGAAGCATA
Organism: Clostridiaceae bacterium; assembly: GCA_012727625.1. Taxonomy (GTDB): domain Bacteria; phylum Bacillota; class Clostridia; order DSM-8532; family DSM-8532; genus JAAYGP01. The sequence goes on along the minus strand of JAAYGP010000046.1, from coordinate 382 downwards.
CACGGTCAACGAAATCGCTGCCAAACATGGAATAAGTCCGGTTGTGATAACCCGCTGGAAGAAAGAATTCCTGGAAAAAGCCCCTGAAGTCTTTAAGAAAGGAACTTCAGGCACCGTAAAGGAACTGGAAGTTAGCAACCAGCGAGTTGCCGAATTGGAGCGTAAAGTAGGCCAGCTCACCTATGAGGATTTATGGGTGGCGGTATGACTATCAAGACAAGGAAGGAGACAACTTAATTTTTTTCAATTCGTGTCTTGACAACGGGGAACATTATAGAATATGGATATATTAGTTACGTTTGATGAAAATTACATACCGCCGTTTAAAACTATGCTAAAATCGCTTATGATTAATAATCCGGAGCAAAACACTACATTTTGG
>JAAYGP010000005.1 GCA_012727625.1 Clostridiaceae bacterium | reverse complement strand
ATATAAACGTAAACGAAACTCATGTTTACGATAATGGTTATGCAAAAGTTAAGTTCCATATTCATAATTTGAAAGACGAAAATAATAATAAAATTGATGGAACTAAAAATGTGTATTATAAGATTTTTGTAAATGGTAAGGAAGTATATGATGGTAAATTAGAAAATGCAGTATTTCAAGGCGGAAATCTTAATAATATTGTAGTTGACATCCTTGGCAAAAAGGGTGATAATTGGAAAGTTGTTGCCATAATAGACTCAGTAGTAGTTGAAAGCCAAGAGAAAAAGCTTAACTAAGAGATATTATTCTCTTATATAACCTGGTAAATAAAAAAAGGCTGATTGTATAAGCTTTCAGCCTTTTTAAATTAATAAAAATTGCTGTAATTTAATTGTAAGCGTCAAAGATGATCACAAGCTGAAAGAATATATTTTTGTTTGCAAGCAATATTTTACTTAATAAAAACAAAAGGAATATAAGTTTATTATTAAATTTGAATGAAAAAATTACTCCGGAGGAAACATCATGAAATTGAAATCCATCATTTTAATAGTTCTGGGCGTACTGATTGCTGCTTACCCATTGGTAAAAAGCACATATACACGGTATAAGCAACAGGAATTACTGAATAAATGGGAAGAAGAGATGAATAGAAGAAAACAGGCAGAAGCTAATCAAAGAAATGCTGATGACACAAATGACAGTGCCCGGAATATGGATGGAATTACCGAAGAACCGTCGGATGAAGCTATTGAAGCATATTTGTATCTTGGGGATTCATATTCGCAAGTAGAATCTGAAGATAATGAAAGCGCTTCAAACCAGAATAAGAAGCCTATTGAAACAATAGGTGTTTTGAAAATAGACAAAATAAATGCCAATTTGCCAATTATGGAGGGCACTTCCTCCAGTGTATTAAAGCTTGGAGTGGGAAAGCTTGAGGGTACTTCCGATTTTGGTGAAATCGGGAATACAGTCTTATCAGCTCACAGAAGCCACAGCTACGGGCAAAATTTCAACAGGTTAAATGAGGCAACTGAAGGTGACATAATATCTATAACTACCATGGAAGCTGTATATAATTACGAAGTCTTCAGCGTATTTGTTGTTGAACCGTCGGATGTGTCTGTTCTTAAGAAAAGTAAAAGCGAAAGCATTCTGACACTTATAACATGCCACCCTTTATATATCGCATCTCATCGATTAATTGTCCAGGCAAGACTTCTGCCAGAATAACTGTTACTGTTCACACCCTGATTCAGTTATTTACAGGTCAGATATTGTGCAATAGCGGAAACAAGAGCTTCACTTGCAAGAGCCGGTAAGTTAAAGCTCAGGCAAGCCGAAACCCCGCAAAAATGAATATGGAAATAATAATGTATATTGCATTATTGCTCATACGTATGCTGCATTATTGCCCAGACAGTCGGCCTGCTATTCCTCGATTCCCTTTATACATCTCTAAGCTTCATTGCGCTGAAGTTTCTTTCTATTACACAATATCTTTTAACAGAACCTGTGAACAGTAACGAATAATTCATATGGTAAAAATAATATATGACATAAAGTACAATTCTAATTAAAATCGTGATATAATATGTTTGGATTTTTAATAATATATTAAACAGGATAAAAAATAATTTACAGTACAGAGGCGAGCTAATGATTAAAATTATTGAGGTAACAACGCGTAAACAGTTAAGGGATTTTATTTATTTTCCATTCAGTCTGTATAAGGACAATCCATATTGGGTTCCGCCATTGATAATGGATGAGTATAACACCCTTGACAAAAGGAAAAACCCCGCATTTGAGTATTGTGACGCAAAATATTGGCTATGTTATAAAGATGGCAAATTAGCCGGCAGAATCGCCGGAATACAGAATCATGCCTATGTTAAAAAATGGAATAATAAATACATTCGTTTTGGTTGGGTTGATTTTATAGATGACTTTGAAGTTTCAAAAGCTTTATTTAACACTGTTGAGGAATATGCCAGAGGGAATGGGATGGAGGCTGTGCACGGTCCTCTGGGTTTCTGCGATATGGATAATCAGGGTCTATTGGTTAACGGTTTTGAAGAAATGGGAACAATTATTACCTATTATCATTATCCATATTATAAGGAACATCTGGTAAAATTAGGGTATGAAAAGGATGTTGACTGGCTTGAGTATGAAATTCTTGTTCCCGAAAGCAGCGAGATAGAAAGAATTAATAAAATTGCAAGCAGATCTCTTGAAAAACATGGGCTTCGTATACTTGATCTTAAGAATAAAAAGCAAATAAAACCTTATGCTTATTATGTGTTTGACATTATTAACACTTCATATGAAGAGCTTTATGGGTTTGTTACACTAACAGAAAAACAGATTAAGGGATATATTGAACAGTATTTTTCCTATGTAAATCCGGATTATATTTGTCTTATAGTTGACAAAGAAGATAAGCTTGTTGGATTTGGAGTTGTATTGCCGTCTTTGTCTAATGCCGTAAAGAAACACAATGGAAAGCTTTTTCCTTTCGGTTTTATTGATATTCTGAAAGATATTAAGAAAAATGATACTCTTGATTTATATCTGGTTGCTATAAAACCCGAATACAAACTGACCGGTATTTCTGCAGCAATGTTAAGACATTGCCTGAGAAATGCACATAAATACGGTATAAAGAAAGCAATTGCTTCGCCGATGCTTGAACATAACTATGCAGTTCAATCACTATGGCGTTTTTTCAATGCAAGGCCACACAGAAGAAGAAGATGTTTCATCAAAAGGTTAAATGAAGAATCTGTCTGATTGTTCTTATGCATTTATATTTATAATGAATATTAAAAAACACCCGGAAAAGGGGTAATATAAAATTCTCACATTCAACGAAATAATAATTTCGTTGAATGTGAGACAGGAGAATAATCGCTTCCAGGAACCTCCTGGAATCAAATTCATATTCTTTACTATGACCACCATGATAATCATATCTACTATATACATCCAAAGTTAATGATATATAAAAATTACCGCCCACCTCTACCACCCCGTTTCCTAAGTCTTTTTTCTCAGGGCGGTTTAATTCAGCAACAGGAATTGGTGTGGGGCTTGGATTTGGGAAGACAGGAAGCTCCGCTCTTTTTCTTGCGGAAGTATATCAGGCTTTCTCAGAAGTTTTATCCATCAGAGCGGCGCAGTATCTCATTTATTGATTTTATATACAACATAATGTAATATATTATTATAGCGTGAACTCAGTTTATACCTATATTTGTAGTTAGCAGTAGCAGTTTTGAAAAAATTCTAACCTGGGTTCTAATACAGTCTTCTTTATCATTACATTTGAATTGACGAGGTTTTACAAATGATGAATGAGCTTTTTGAAAATAGCATGCCTTTTTTTCTTAAGGATTTTTTGATGTACATGCAGACAATTAAAGGGAAGTCTCCTAATACAGTGTTAGTCTATTTCTATGATTTGCGTATTTTTCTGCGCTTTCTGAAATTGCACAAAGGTGCAATACCTAAAGATACAGAATTCAATGATATAGAAATATCGGATATTGAAACAGATTTGCTGAAAACTGTTACATTAAGCGATTTATATGCTTTTATGTCATATGTCAGCAACAATCGTTCCAATACTGCCTACGCCCGAGCAAGGAAAGTTGCAAGTCTGAAGTCATTTTTTAAGTATCTGACAAACAAGGCAAAGCTGTTGGACACAAACCCTGCCACAGAGCTGGAGTCTCCAAAAATTATAAAACGATTACCCAGGTATTTGAATGTTGAAGAAAGCAAACAACTCCTCTCCTCTGTCGATGGTGAACACAGTGTTCGTGATTATGCCATTATAACTCTTTTTCTTAACTGTGGTATTCGTCTGTCAGAGCTTGTAGGAATCAATCTTAATAATATTCGAAACGAAACTCTTTCCGTTATAGGCAAAGGAAACAAAGAACGTGTTATACCGCTAAATTCAGCCTGTATTAAAGCTATCAATGAATACCTGAAAGTAAGGCCTGTAGATGGCGTAAAGGATAAAGACGCATTGTTTTTAAGTGAAAGAAAACAGCGTATCAGTAAAGCCACAGTACAGCATATTGTTAAGAAATATATAATAAATGCGGGACTTGATCCAAAAAGATATTCAACGCACAAACTCAGACACACTGCCGCTACATTGATGTATAAATATGGCCATGTTGATATAAGGGCTCTCCAGGAGCTTCTTGGCCATGAAAGTATAGCAACAACCGAAATTTACACACATTTGGGTGAACAAGAGCTTAGAAATGCTGTTGAAAGCAATCCGCTTTCAAATTTCGATGCAATCAGCAGCAAATAATGATGCATAATATCTTCTTTTTTTACTTCGATGAGCTCTTTTATTT
>JAAYGP010000045.1 GCA_012727625.1 Clostridiaceae bacterium | reverse complement strand
ACATATGCCTACTCGTTCCGGTCACTGCTTTGACTTTATAATAATATACAATTTCTTTGAAATTAATATTAAACTTTATTATACATGACACAACAAGCCGGTGTCAATAATTGAAAAAAGGAAATACAGCCCCATCTACGCTTTATTTCTTAAACGCACAATTTTATTATAATTCACAATTTTTTCTCAGTAACTTATTGTGATTTGTTTAGATTGCATAAAAAATAGTTCGCATTTTCAAATATTGTGATCTATACAACTAATTTATCCATGTTATAATGATGCTGACAAATTCAGTTGGGAGTCTTGAAAAATGTTATCCAGAATATTAAAGCGCAACTCAAAAAAAGAATATACCAAAGCATACATTAAAAATAATATTGAACTGTACATTATCATGCTGCCGGTATTGGTATTCCTGTTTATATTTTCATATATCCCCATGTATGGTGTGTTAATCGCATTTCAGGACTATTTGCCGGGAATGCCTTTCCTGGCTTTTGACGGCAGCGTCAAATGGGTTGGGTTAAAATATATAAAGGAGTTCATGTCTTCAATCTACTTTACACGCTTGTTCAGAAACACTATAATATTAAGTTTATACAACCTGGCGTTTGGGTTTTGGGTCCCCATTGTCTTTGCTTTGCTGTTAAACGAAATTAAAAAAGCCAGGTATAAAATAGTAATTCAAACCGCAAGTTATCTGCCCTATTTTATATCATCGGTTGTGGTGGCCGGTATGGTTCTTTCTTTCATTAATGTGGACGGCATTGTTAATAATATCTTTTCACATTTTGGTTTGCCGCGGCAATCATTTAATGTTAACCCAAATGCATTCCCTGTCATTTATACCATAACTAACATATGGAAATCTTTCGGCTGGAATGCAATTATTTATATGTCTGCTATTTCATCAATAGATCCAAATTTGTATGAATCCGCACAACTTGACGGCGCCAACAGATTAAAGCAGATGCGTTATATAACAATCCCTCTGATAATGCCTACTGTTGCGGTTTTGCTAATCTTTCAGATCGGCGGATTACTTAGTACAAACACTGAACTTATTCTTTTGCTTTACAACGAATCAGTATACAGAACCGCTGATGTTATAGGCACATATGTCTACCGGGTGGGTATGCTGGGAGGTAAATTCAGCTACGGAACAGCAATAGGTCTGTTTACATCTGTCATTAATTTCATACTGCTTTCCGCTGCAAATATAGTCAGCAAGAGAATATCCGATTTCGGCTTGTGGTAGGAGTTGATAATATGGCAACCAGAGTTCTGAAAGGAAAAAACGGCGAATCTGTAATTTTTGACATTATTATAAATATAATAATATGGATTCTGATGATATTTACTTTATATCCGATGTTCTATGTTTTCATACTATCCATCAGTGATCCAGTTGAAGCAGCAACAATGAATGTATACCTGTGGCCAAAGGGGTTCAGCCTGCGTACATACAAGATACTTTTCAACAACCCGGCCATGTGGAGAGCCTACACATATACTCTCCTCTATGTGGTATCCGGTACGGCCTTAATGCTTATCACATCCGTTATGGGAGCATATCCGCTGCTTGAAAAGAACTTATTCGGAAGAAAGATATTAGTTTATTATCTGATTATACCAATGTATTTTTCAGGAGGAATGATACCCTCTTTCCTGCTTATCTCCAAGCTTGGCATATACAACACCGTGTGGGCAATGATATTGCCGGGGGCAGTCGGTATATGGAACATTATATTGACAAGAACCTATTTCACTTCCATACCCGTAACTTTAAAAGAATCAGCATTCATAGACGGAGCAAATCATTTCACGATTCTTTTCAGAATATATCTGCCCTTGTCTAAACCCATACTGGCTGTTATAGCAATATACACTGTTGTAGGAATCTGGAACAGTTGGTTTAATGCCATGATATATCTGCCAAACGTTGAACTGCAGCCGCTTCAGATGTATCTGAGAAGAGTCCTGGTGGAGCAATCGGTTGATTTGACCAGGTTACCGGCCAGTGCCCAGGAGGAAGCGTTTCTCAGAAAAATGTCGAGCTTGCAGTTAAGATATTCAATGATTATTTTTACAACGCTTCCTGTAATATTCATTTACCCGTTTTTCCAGAAGTATTTCATCAAAGGAGCCATGCTGGGTTCTTTAAAAGGGTAAACAATACGGATCGCTTGCAGAAAATTCCTGGTAAACTCATGGGCGTTTTCTGTATACGATATAATACCAAAAAGGGGGAAAAAGCATGAAAAGGTTTATACCAATGGTCCTGATTGTTGTATTGATGCTTACACTTTTTACGGCATGCGATACAACGCAGAGCGGTAAAACATCAACACAGCAGACCGGAGATTCGAGCACCCAGGGTAAGGTTCACAAACTGAAAGTATTGGGTCCGGTTAATGAGAGCGCTGAAATCAAGTTCGCAGAAAGAGAAGAATACCCTATATGGCACAAATTTGAAGAAATGCTGAAAGCAAAAAACCTTGAAATTACTTATGAAACAGTTCCATCAGATCAATACAGTGT
>JAAYGP010000044.1 GCA_012727625.1 Clostridiaceae bacterium | reverse complement strand
TCGTACTATAAAATCGCATAATAAGACGATTGTTAATAACAGGTTTCGGAATGTCTTAATTTTAACTTTTCCCTATGTAAAATATAGTTATGATTTGATGTTTGTAAATTAAAACAAATGTTCTTTATTTAATAAAATTCATAAAGTTATGATTATATTATTCTGCGTATTAAGGATTATCCGGAGGTTGGAGCATATTTTATTATTTTTACTACCTCATTGTTCTTATTTAATATAAAGATAAAGGCCCCAAGTCCGCGCCAATAATCAGTACCCTGATAAGAATCTGAAAAAATATTGGAATTATCAACATAAAGAAAAGTATCGGCTAAATCTATCCCCTGCAAAGCAATATCAAGGGAACATAAGTTCATTGATGCTATTTTACTCATGTTATACTCTTTTAAGCCAAATTTTTTGTATACTTTCTCTACGTTTTTTTTACGCGAACCAACACAAATACCCTCACTTGTTTCATAATTCCCGTTTATGTATACCGTTTGAAACGCAGCCCATTCCTTTGGTGTGACTTGCGATTCAAATGTTATAAAGTCACGGTAATAGGCTATGCGAAACAATCCCTTGGCATTTTCCCAGGTTGCATAAACAAATGGAATATCCTAGGCGTTATCAGCAGAATTAATGCAACGCATTGTTAAAAAATCCTCCGGATATGACGTCATGACGACATCGCGATTTTTCCGGTTAAAACAAATATTCAGGTATATAAAAAGAAGTAAAATCAGAAATAAGCATGCAGTAATCAATAATCGCTGTTTACGGTAAAATTTCAGCATGGAGCTGTAATCGGTCATATTGTGATATACCTCCTGTGAACAATTAATATAATTTTACACTTTCCGGTCAATAACTTTTTAAACTGCTTTCCAGCTGTCACTGACATCAAGCCTCTCAGAGCATGATATTATGTCAGGGCATCTTTGCGAATTATGTAAAATTATTATTCAGTAAGTAATAATTTAAACTATATTTATTGTAACATAGTTTTAATTTGTCTCTTCCTTGTTCGTACATTATGATTAATATATAAGTAAGTCATAATATAATTATTCCACTGGCAAGCAAAGTGACTTTCTTTTTTGTCTGGGAATTTAATACCCTGTGGCTTCAAGTTGCGCCAGGAGTGTGTATTAGCAGAACAAAAGTCCATTTTTATTATACACGAGATCTTTTGGAGGATTCAAATGAAAAAGAGCGTTTTCTTTATCTGTGTGATGCCTGTTTTATCTTTATTCTTATTTATTGTGCCGGTACTATCTGCATGTACTCCATGGGAACCATACAAACAATACATACCAAAAGAAATGCCGGTAACAACAAGACATTTGAGAGGATTATGGATTTCCACTGTTCTGAACCTGGACTGGCCTTCCGCCGAAACCCGGGATCTAAAGGATAACGAAGCCCGAATCGAAAAAAGTAAAGAAGAACTTATTTTTATTCTGGACAAGGCTGTTGAAATGAATATGAATGCCGTATTCTTTCAGGTGAGTCCTGAAGGAGACGCTTTATATCAATCTGAACTTGTTCCCTGGTCCCGGTATCTGACGGGAACATTCGGAAAGAATCCGGGTTTTGATCCTCTGGCTTTTGCAATTGAGGAGGCACATAAAAGAAATCTTGAGCTCCATGCCTGGTTTAATCCGTACAGGGTATCAATGTATACCAATTCGCAGACAAGACAATCCCTTAATATTGAAAAAAGCGTTTATAAGGAGCACCCTGACTGGATAAGAGCTGCAATGAGCCGGTATGTGGTGGATCCCGGGATTCCTGAAGCAAGAAAATGGGTAATCAGCAGGGTCATGGAAGTGGTTCGAAATTATGATATTGACGGCATTCATTTTGATGATTACTTCTATTATGAACGAACGATCGGAGAGCTCAAGGATCAAAGTACATACAAAAAATATAACCAGGACGAGTTTGACAATATAGAAGACTGGAGACGTAACAATACCTATTTACTGGTAAAGGAATTATCAAAAGAAATCAATTCAGCAAAGTCCTGGGTCAAATTCGGAATAAGCCCCGGAGGTGTGTGGGCCAACAAGAAGGACGGCTATCCGGAGGGCTCCAATACCAAATCCCCCTATACAAATTATGATATCAACTTTGCGGACACAAAAAAATGGGTTGAAGAAGAATTGATTGATTACATAGCCCCGCAAATCTACTTTTCTTTTGCCAATTCCAGCGCTTCCTACGGTGAACTTGCGTCATGGTGGGCTGGTATTGTGAAAAACAGAAATGTTCATTTATACATTGGACAAGCATTTTACAAAATCAATGATGATTCAGATCTGTATTTTAAAGGCAACAATGTATTAAAGGAGTTTCCAAGCCAGCTGATATTTAATGCCGCTCAGCCTTATATTATGGGAAGCATTTTATTCAGGGCAAAAAATCTCACTGATTCTCAAAAACAACCAATCGTATCCCTGATAAAAAACGAACTTTGGCAAACAAAAGCATTGGTTCCCGTAATGGAATGGAAAGGCGGAGCACCTCCCCGAAAACCTGAAGTAGGAACCATTGAAGCATATGATGATGGAGTTAAAATTACCTGGCATAATAATGATCCGAATACAGTTTATTATGCAATATACCGTTTTGATAAAAATACAGAAAATTATGCTGAATCCAATACATTTACCAAAAATCTGATTGCTACCGTCCGGAAAGAAACCGGTAAAACAACCATCTTTTATGATGACGCGATTAAAACTCCCGATCAGGCACAATATATAGTAACAGCCCTTGATCGCCTGCACCATGAAAGTGAGGGTCTGATTATAGGCACAAGCCACTCCGCATATTTTGTGGATATTAGTCAGAATTACCTGTGGGCGAAAGAGGCTGTTGACAGCTTGTATGAAAGAAAAGCTTTTCCAGGTAGCGAAAGCGGTCTGTTTCAGCCTCATGAAAAAGCAAAACGAGGGGATTTTGTAGTTGCAACAATCCGAACCTTGGGTCTGTTTTCTGAATTTGATGAAAACTTTTTGGATGTCTTCGAGGACGACTATTATTATGACGAAATCGGTATTTCAAAAAAACTTGGAATTATTGGCGGTAAGTATTTTCATCCCGATGAATATATTACAAGAGAAGAAATGATTGTTATTCTTGCACGAGCTCTTGCTACTTCAGAATATGGAATCGAACCAGTAAACGAAAGGATATTAAAGCAATATGCTGACGAAAGTGAAATTAGCAGCCATGCGCGTCCGGCCGTGGCTATAATGGCAAAGTATGGTTATGTGCAGGGAAACAATGGCTGCATTTTCCCAAAAAAATTTGCAACGAGAGCGGAAATGAGTGTTATTCTGCATAGGATTTTGCAGGATATAGAACAATAAGACAGGGAACGAAAAAACAAAGAACCGTCCCCTGTCTTATTGTCTTATTTATCTAGTATTTAATGGCTTTGCGGAAGCATATAGCCTGATTCACGAATGATATCTTCTGCCATAATACGATTGGATTTTTCAATGGCTTTCGCCAGTTTGCCCGGTAAACCGGCAAAGACACCTTTTAAAGTATCTATCATCCTCTTCTATTAAGCATTATATAAATAATCAATCTTTTTTAATACCGCATCAAAATCCATATCCGAAATAGTTTTAAACTCTTCGGTTTCCAGGCCGACTTCCAATACATAAATAAAATCCCTGAAATTATATATTGTTGGTAATTCGTCATTAGTCAGGTATTCACGAATATTGTCAACTTTTGCAACTAAACAAAAATATTGATATAACCGGTCAAGTGTCTTTTCTTCCTGAAAAGCCGGATATAATTCAACAGGCGCAATATGCTCAGCCAGGGATTTATGCACACCAATGACAACAGTCCTTGTTCTGGAGCTGTTACTGCCATAGTTTTTTAAATTCAATGTCCTGCTTGTAATTATGTAGTCATTTCCCAATTCTTCATAAATTACTTTTCCTATTTCCTTTATTGTCCCGTCTGGTGCCGTACATCCTGTCTTCATAAAGGAAGCAACATTTTCAAATATAAAAAATCTTGATTTGATTTGTTTGGTTATTAATATACTTTCAACAACCAGACTGTTTCTTACAATTTCGTTGTCGCTTTTTTTATGGTTGGCAACTGACATACCCTGACATGGCGGCGTGGCAATTACAACATCAACAGTGTCATACCCTTCTTTACGCCATTTTTCAATTTCGTCGAGTATTTGCTTTTTTGTTTCCGGAAGTGTGGCATCTCCTTTTATATAACCGGATTCATATTTACATTTACGATTAATTCTTTGTATATTCAGTCTCCGTTCAATAATCTCATTTGTAGCAATACATTCAAACCCGGCTTGGTTAAAACCGTAGCATCCTACTCCTGCAGAACTGAACAAACTGATATATGTTAACTTTCGTGATTCCTTATCCATTGTTTTTCCTCCAAAATTTCCCCACTTATGCGTAAATCAACAGAGTTTTTTCTGCAGTATTTTTCAGAATATCTTCAGCTACTGCTCAAGTCGCCATAGATACTGTGCTATGGCAGCAAATTAATATCTCTTTTGCTCAAACCACCATAGATTTTTTGCTTAGGCGTAACAGTTTTTCATAAACCATTAATACTCTTCTGCTCTGCCGCAACAGATTTTGTAAAATAACACAAACATTGTAAAATAACACAAACAAGAGCTCATTCGCAGAAATTGGTACGTCTGAACTCATGCTTTTATAAGGCAAGCAGTAAGACATGTACAGTAACGGCTTAACAAACAGCTTCTATTTGTAGTTTTTATTTATTTGCTAAAATATATCTGTTTTTGTATGATACTATCAAACAATTATTCATGCATTCGGCGTTTATATAGTCTAATTATAGCACATCGCAGCGAAGCTGAAAACTAATCAGGAGTGATTTCTCAAATCGTTAAAACTGTTGCCGGAGCCCGCTGACTATAGATGTTAACTTATCTCTGAATAGTAATAAAAGAAAAAATGATAATG
>JAAYGP010000004.1 GCA_012727625.1 Clostridiaceae bacterium | reverse complement strand
GGATCGGATATACACCCATGGGGAAATTGAAATGGAATCCATGCGGGAAAAACTAAAAACCGTAATTCCAGCCAATGAAAAAACCCTTGAGGAATTAAGGATGATCGGTAAAAAGTACGGACTGAATTTCGACGATTATTTTAAGCTTTAAATTACCGAAAATCCGGGTTAATAAGTAATATGAGAGCTATTGCGGCTGATAAACCTGTGTTGTTCCGCAATAGCTCTTAATAATTGCAGCGGGATAAGTATAACGGTGAACATAACCCTTTGTTTGTGACTCAGGCAGCTGCGAAGAAAAGGAGGAGTTTTTAGCAGGGCACGTTGTTTTTCAGAAAATGATTTTCATTTGTAATAAAATAGATCTTAACAAATGCATGCAGAAAGTCTATATTATTAATTGTGGAACAAAGTAACATAAGGGGTAGGCGAAATGAAGAAAAACATAATGGTATTATATGCGGCAATTGCTGTCGCCGCAGGAATTCTGACAGGCATTCTGATATCCTCAATGATATGGAATGACAAGAATCCTGAAGATTTTTCAGAGATCATTCCGGATGATGTTGAAGAGGAAGATTTGATTGATCTCATTAATAATATAGACAATAATGCCGGAAAGGAAGAAAACGAAGACAGAAAAGTGACTGAAGCCGATTACAGTATAACAAACGGACAAAGGTATTATACTTCTTTGGTGGACAAAAATGATACCAGTGTTCTTTTAATTGGAGAAGATACTACCAGCGGTAATTTTGATACCATTATTGTCGCTACTGTTTCCGATAAAAATAAGCAAATCAGATTAATAAATTTTCCCCGTGATATTTACATTGATTACAGTAAGGAAGTTTTGGATTTATTAAAGGAAAAATCTCCGAAGCTGTATGAAGCCAAAGGGTTTCAAAAAATTAACGCAGCCCATGCCGTAGGGGACAGAATAGAATATGAGGACAATAACGGCAGGTTTGGCAACAGTAATATTGACTTTCTGGCTGATTTAATTGAAGAGGTTTTTCAAATTCATATTAATGATTTTGCCTATGTAAACGCAAAAGGGTTCAGAGACATTGTTGATTTATTTGACGGAGTTTATATAAAGGTGCCGGTTCGTATGAAATATGATGATCCGCTTCAGAATCTGCATATAGACTTGTATCCCGGAATGCAGCGCTTAAACGGTGAGCAGGCGGAAGGCTATGTCAGATTCAGGCAGGGTTATGATGAAAACGGTGTGTTTAAGAACTACTCTGATCAGTTCAGAAAAGAAAATCAAAATGAGTTTCTTAAAGCTTTTTTCAAACAGCATATTACCCTTAAAAACCTCGGGAAGATCAATGAACTGAGCAAAATAATGAGTAAGAACATAAAAACAAGCATTAATGGTGTAAAGGACATCGCGGCATATGTTAATCTTATGAGAAAGGCTGTAATGGGAAAATATACCGTTGGTTCCGTTATTGTTGAATGTTCCGGGACGAAACAAATAAATGGTGTTTATTTTGATACCATACGCACAAAATAGAATTGTTAATAATATGCCGAGCATGGATATTATTTGCACAAAAACGCCGGCTTAACATGGAACTTACCAACATAAACACAAAACAATTCAATGCCGGCGATGATATTGAATGTTGTATTATGAAGATACCAAGATTCTTTATCGGATTGTATCATACAAACTCATAAATATAACGTATTATATTATATAATCGTGGAAGAAAGGGTGATTTTTATGATGAAGTACCTGGAAAAAACTTTATACTTCGGTTTGGGTTTGGTAACATATTCAGCTGAGAAAATCGAGGGACTGGTAAATGAGCTGGTAAAAAAAGGGGAAGTTGCTGCAGAGGATGCAAAAAAGCTTGTAAACGAATTGATTAAAAAAGGTGAATCCCAGAAAGAGGCTATAAGAAATTTTGTAGAGGAAGAAGTTAAAAAGTTCTCGGAAAAAACCCGTAAGGAAGGCCCTGTTTCAAAGGACGAGATCAGGGAGATGATAAGGGAAGAGCTTGCGGGACTTAAAGACAAACAGAATGTATGTGATGAGGAAAAGAAAGAATGCGGTGAAGAAAAAGAAGACAAATAAAAGTCTCTTTGGTAAGGCTATTAATTATTAAGGGAAGCGGGAGCTTCCTTCTTTCATTGTTATATGCTTTTTATACTGGGGCTTTCTTTTGCTGATACAAAGGACTTATGACTGTGATAGTTTAAAGGAGACTTAGGATATATGAAAAAAAGAATTGGTGTTATTGGTATTGTAATAGAGAATTTTGATATTACCGCCAGGTTGAATGCCATTTTGCATGAGCATGCAGACCTGATTTTAGGAAGAATGGGGCTTCCGTACAGAGAGAGAAATATAAATGTCATATCCCTTATAGTAGAGGGTAATACGGATGATATAGGCGCATTGACGGGTAAACTCGGAAACCTCCCTGGTGTAAATGTAAAGAGCGCGTTATCAAAAAATGTATTTTAAATGTATGGCTTTAAAAAAGTCAAAATATGCCCTGTTATGTTCCGGTTTGAAAACGGTAACCGGAATAATATTGCTGTTATATTTCAAATCCGGTTATTATATTGCCGCATTATGTAAGCCATGATAGAATATCTTTATATTTAATACATTTGGTTAATTTATTCGTATCTTTGTTGGTTTTTCAACTGGTATTTTACAAATAAAAACGAACAGGGGTAGTTTTTTTGAAGCTCAAGCCTAAAATCGCGGTAATAATAATAACAACAATAATATTTATAATGGCCCGGAGTGTAACAGGAGCCAATCCTGCAGAAAAAGACCCAACAGAACATTTGTTTC
>JAAYGP010000043.1 GCA_012727625.1 Clostridiaceae bacterium | reverse complement strand
GGCAATCTCCTTGTTGGGATGCAGCGGGTTACCGTGACAGCTTAATGCCGAAATTTCCATGTTGTTGTCTTTAAGCAGTGCTTTAATTTCGTCTATTTTATCCTTTTTGCCAAGCAGCTCGTCGGGATTTAAATGGCTCTTACCCGGATAACCACCTGCACCCAGTTCGACTGCCTGGACACCTGATTGTTTAAGGTATGAAAGACTCTCTTCCAGACTTTTTGCCGACAACAAAACAGTAAACACACCAAGTTTCATAAATAAACCTCCTTGCCTGTAATGGATTTCATAAAGATTTAACGTATTTTAAAATAACTTATTTAAATAAATATGTAATCGTTTTCATACATATTATATTATAATTATAAATATGATTCAATACAGATACTTAAATCCATTTCATAACTTGCTGAAGACTGTTCACACCCCGACCTGATTCAGGTTCTGCCAAAGCTGCCCCGGATATTGAGCAATGACGGTTACTGTTTACAGGTCTGTTAACAGATATTGTGCAATGGAGGAAAATTTAGCGGAATGAAGCTCTTGTTTCCGCTATTGCACAATATCTGACCTGTTAAGTAGCTGAATCAGGGTATAAACAGCAACTCAGCGCGGTTATGAGCCGGCTGAACGTACACTGCCATAAAGATGCAGCCAAAATATCTCAATGCATTACAGCTTACAATGCATAATCGGATTAAACTATCACATAATATCTTTATAAAAATGCTCCAAAATGTCATCTGCTATTACAGATGGACTTATAACCTCAATTAATGAAGCTGATATTAACAAATTAAAAAGAGCGGACGTAAATATATAAATAATTGAAAAAGTTTAAGTGTATTAATACTTCCGGTTTTTAACCGGAAATTGAGTGGAAGTGTATTTAATAATATTATACAAGGAGTGTTGATATGCAGAAAATAGCAGTACAAAAAGGCTTGACACCGGTCAAGGAATACCTTGCAGATCATGGATATGATGTTGAAACTTTTGAAGTGAATGACCATCTTGAAACAAAGAACAATAACTTCGATGCAATCATAGTGACAGGTTTAAACACCAACTCCCTCGGGATAAACGAAACTGCAACCAATGCGCCGATAATTGACGCAACCGGAATGACTCCTGAAGAAATCCATGAACAGCTGCAGCAAGCGTTCCTTTAGCATGTGAAAATATAAAAGCAGGTTATTGTCACGTTTAAGAGTTAAACCGGGTGTGTACCCGGAAAGTCGGGATGCAGGTTTTATTTCACTTTTTTAGTGTAAATTCCGCAGCAAATAGCGTATATCCGCGGGTTTGCCACTTTTTTGCAGAGGAGTGTCAAAAAGAGCGGAAAGATGCGTCCGATCTTTCGGGTGCACTCCTTTAGCAGTATCTTAAAACATTACAATAAATATGATAAGGCTTAACGTGGCTTATATGGAAAAAACAAGGCTACGGCACTGCCATAGCCTTAGGACAGCAAAATTTACAAATACAATGAGGCTTGGACAACCGCGCCTTAACGGGCGATTGACTCTTTAAATTACTATCTTGCTTTTGTATTAATCTCCTCCATAAGCGATTCAATAAACGTGTCCACATCCATTGGTCCAAGATCCCCGTCTTTTCTGGAACGCACGGCAACCTTGTTGCTCTCCATTTCCTTGTCGCCAATAACAAGCATGTACGGGATTTTCGAAAGCTGTGCCTCACGTATTTTGTAACCGATTTTTTCATTTCTGGCATCAACTTCAACCCTCACCCCGAGATTTTTCAACCTGTTGGCAATATTATTCGCATAATCTATCTGCTTATCGATAATCGGCAGCACTTTGACCTGAACAGGCGCCAGCCATGTTGGAAACGCCCCTGCGTATTTCTCGATAAGCATTGCCAGGGTACGTTCATAACATCCTATTGAAGTGCGGTGTATGACATAGGGCCGTTTCTTTTCATTATCCTTATCCACAAATGTCATATCAAAGCGTTCAGGCAGTGAAAAGTCTATCTGAACCGTTATTATTGTATCCTCCTTGCCATGAACATTTTTGGCCTGAATATCAAGCTTGGGGCCGTAAAACGCTGCTTCGCCGTCTGCTTCCTTGTATGAAAGGCCTATGCGATCCAATATGTTTTTCATTTTATTCTGGGTATCTTCCCAGGCTGCAGGATTGTCGATATATTTTTCCCTGTCATTGGGATCCCATTTTGAGAACCTGTAGGTAACATCCTCTCTGAGGCCTAAAACATCAAGCATGTAATTGATCAGATCCAAAACACCTTTAAATTCTTCTTCAAGCTGATCCGGAGTAACAATTAAGTGACCCTCGGAAATAGTGAACTGGCGTACTCTTATCAAGCCATGCATTTCACCGGAAGACTCATTTCTGAACAAAGTGGAAGTTTCGGCCATTCTAATCGGCAGATCCCTGTAGCTGTGAAGCCTTGCATTGTATATGGAAAACTGGAAAGGACAAGTCATAGGCCTTAGAGCCAGCACTTCATCATCCTTTTCCTCATCGCCTATTATAAACATCCCGTCCTTGTAATGCTGCCAGTGTCCGGACACCTTGTATAAATCACTCTTGGCCATGTAAGGTGTCTTTGTTATAACATAACCTCTTCGTTCTTCCTCGTCCTCGACAAAACGCTGCAAAATCTGAATAATCTTGGCTCCCTTGGGCATAAGCAAAGGAAGCCCCTGCCCTATAATTTCAGAGGTCATAAATAACTCAAGTTCCCGTCCAAGCTTGTTGTGATCCCTTTTCCTTGCCTCTTCCAGCCGTTCAAGATGCTCATTCAGCATACTGTTCTTTGGAAAACTGATACCATAAATCCTTTGCAGCATTTTGTTCTTTTCATTTCCGCGCCAATATGCTCCGGCAAGGTTTATCAGCTTAATTGATTTCACCTTGCCTGTGCTTAAAAGATGTGGTCCGGCGCAAAGGTCAGTAAAATCCCCCTGACGGTAGAACGATATTTCGGCATCCTCAGGCAGCTCTCTGATTAACTCTTCTTTATATATTTCCCCGTTTTCCGATACAAATTCCAGTGCTTCTTCGCGATTTAAGGTAAAGCGTTCCAAAGGAATGTCTTCCTTGATAATTTTCTGCATTTCCCTTTCAATCTTCTCCAAATCGTCTGCTGTAAATGGCCTTTTCGTATCAAAATCATAATAGAACCCATTTTCTATGGCAGGTCCGATAGCAAGCTTTGTGTCGGGAAAAAGCCTTTTTACGGCATGAGCCAATATATGTGAAGTAGTGTGCCAGTAAGTCATCCTGCCTTCCGGATCGTCAAATGTTAAAATGTTAAGGCTGCAATTTTCATTGAGAACATGCCTTAGAACAACCGTTTCCCCGTCAACCTCTCCTGCCATGGCAGCTCTTGCAAGCCCGCTGCTTATGGCCTGTGCAGCTTCCAAAACGGTTATCCCTTTCTTAAACTCTTTTGCACTACCGTCTTTCAATATAACTGTAATCATGGAAACATCTCCTTAATGCATATGTGGTTTTTATATAAAAATTAAATAGCTATACAGTAATAAATAACACTTTAGTGTTACATTAAATATAATAAATATGATAACCTACTTTATCAAATAATTATATATCTTTTTTATCGAATTTTAAAGGATTAAACCAACAGACCACGGCAAAATCACGAACCCGGTTAATGTTCACACCATTATTCAGTTACTTGACAGGTCAGATATTGTGCAATAGCGGAAACAAGAGCTTCATTTGCAAGATATGATAAGTTAAAACTCATTCCGCTTCCGCTAAAGTTTCCTTCCATTGCACAATATCTTTAACAGAACCTTAACGCCTGGTGCGGAAATCTCCGGCTTAATAAGGCTGGTATCATACGGTGATGACCAACACGTGAAAAAGCCCCTCTCCTGTTGTTAATGTCAGTTGCTGCCACCGCAATACATTCCGGCAGGAGCTATAATTAGTAAGATATATCGGGGCGCAAATCATCATGTGGCATATAATCCAATATATGGTGTATCAGTGTAAAACAGCAGCACAACAGAGCAGCACAAAAACTAATCCAATGCAGAATTGGATTATGTGCCAGCTTTGCAACAAATAATAGTTATTTAACTTTCTCCTGTTAAACAATTTCTCTTTGAAAGG
>JAAYGP010000042.1 GCA_012727625.1 Clostridiaceae bacterium | reverse complement strand
GGATACATATGGTTCTTGCCAATGGCAGCGATCCTATGATTATTTTTGAAATTCTGGATGGCCGTAATGTAGGAACATTATTTGCAGGGAAAAAACAGGAGAATCTCTGACAATATCCGAGCTGCTTCTCCAATCATATACATTGTACGCTTTCGTACAAATTGTATAAAAATCAGCTGAGAATTTATCATAATTAATAAACGGGCTGGTATTTGGAAAAATTATTATTTTACATTAGAAAAAATAACCTCTAATACTTGACTTTGGTGGGTTTTCATTATAAAATGGTGTCGAAATTAAGTGCGGGAGGTTATCTTGTATGAACAAAACAGAATTGGTTAATGCAATTGCTGCAAAATCAGGATTAAGCAAAAAGAACAGCGAAGCTGCTCTGAATGCACTGATTTCTTCTGTAGAAGACGCTTTGGTTGCAGGTGAGAAAGTAGTATTGGTTGGATTCGGAACTTTCGAAGTTAAGACCAGAGCTGAAAGAAAGGGCAGAAATCCTCAAACCAAGGAAGAAATTATAATTACTTCTTCTAAGGCACCTGTTTTCAAAGCAGGCAAGGGTCTGAAAGACAAGGTAAACAAATAATTGGCCAAAAAAATGCCCTGCTTTACCGGCAGGGCATTTTTATTGCCCTAAAAGCGAGATAAGCGCACCTGCAAGGATTCCTGCCATATTACCGACTAAAGGTATTCTGCCTTTATATAATGATCGGGACTCGTTTATAAGTTCCCCCAGGCTTACATAGAGCATGGCGCCCGAAGCAAGACCGAGACATACTCCGGAATAAAAAACCGATATACTTCCGAATGCAGCGCCAAAAAACGCACCAATACCCATTGGCAAACCGGAAAGAATTGTAATTAAAAAAACTTTCCCGGGTTTTATCCTGCCCATTCTTAACGGAATAGCCATGGCAATTCCCTCCGGGATGTCATGAAGCAATATGGCAATTGATAAAGGTATACCCACACTGCTGCCGGTTTGAAGACCTGCCCCGACGGCAAAGCCCTCGGGAAAATTATGCAGGGAAACTGCAAGAACCATCATCCAGCCCGACATTATAAACGAATACTTATCCCGATTTTTTACACAGGCTTTTATAATTGCGTCCAGAATTATAATCATTAATATGCCCGCTGCAAGACCTATGCTTGTGGAAAGAATTCCTGCCTGTTTATACCCTTCCGGCAAAAGCTCCATGCAAACCATACTAATCATAATACCTGTGGTGAATTCCAGAAGAGTGCTGCGAACGCGCCTGGATGCCGACATGGGAAGAAATGCAGCCAAACCTCCGATGCCTGTTCCCGTTACTCCGGTTAAAAGCCCTGCGGCAGCAATTTTATATAAGCTCATCTGTGAAACATTTGCTGTCAATAAAGGCGGCAAAATAACACCACTTCTTTCTGACATCATATTATAACAGGTATAATTAAAATATATGTTTTCAGGCATAAAAAAAGAATTCATATGCTGAATTCCTTTTGTTGAAGCCAGAAAGCAACGGGATTATACCGGGCAGGCTTCCATGCTGAAACCTGCAGTCATATACCAATATACGGATTTAACTTAACAGGTTCACTTTTTCTTGTCAATAAAGTAAGATGGGGTTCTCAGCGGTTTTATGCTGTACGCTGATGTAATTTTTCTGCCTGCGTTTATTTCCTTTATTTTTCCGCCAAGATCATTATGAAGTTTTGAAGCATTGTCATAACTGCCTTTCTCAAT
>JAAYGP010000041.1 GCA_012727625.1 Clostridiaceae bacterium | reverse complement strand
TCATATGAATCTGCCGTGTCTTTCAAATTACCTGCAAGATTTATTATTGATTCCATATCGTTTATGTCTGAAACATTTATCTGCCCCATATTTTCAGTAATACTTTGCATTTCGCCATAAAAGGCAGTAAAAACATCCTGCTGTTTTTTTAATTCATCGACAGCTTCATTAATTTCTTTATTTAATTTGTCATGTTGCTCTTTTAACCCTGAAATTGCATATAAATAGCTGTATTGCGACAGTTGGCAGGAAACCTGGTTAAGAGCCTGCTGCATGCGCTGATAGGTTACTGCTATGCGAATAATTGACAATACCGCCATAAAAGCAAGCATGACAATTGGAAGCACAATGGCCGCCTCAACCGTAGCGCTTCCCCTTTGAGCCTTTCTGTTGCTATTAGTACAGGCATTCCACCCTGATAAAACTCTTCGGCTTTTCAATACCCATACCCCCAGCGTATTTTTATTTGACCTTTTTCATCATTATTTGTAAATATCGGCAAAAACAAATATTTCATTGAAATATCCGCTT
Source organism: Clostridiaceae bacterium (assembly GCA_012727625.1). Taxonomy (GTDB): domain Bacteria; phylum Bacillota; class Clostridia; order DSM-8532; family DSM-8532; genus JAAYGP01. Next base: position 3,227 of record JAAYGP010000041.1, on the reverse strand, counting down.
CCACAATTAAGAAAGAATTATAGTCAGATAAGCAAAAGCCGGGATTGTCCAATAACTTCTGCATGTTAAGCTGCATCAAATCCGATGTTCTAAGAAGTTTAGTCCTTTGTGGGACAACTAATAAAAGAATCCTTAAATAATCTATATAGTCAAAGGAAACAACCGTTCCCACAATTTGATCCTTTATTCCCGTATCCTTTATTCCGTTGCCCAGTTTTTTAACGGAATCCGCCAACTTATCAGCACCTTTTTCTATGATTCCGTCAAGCCCGTCTTTCATTTTCGCTACGAAATTTTTATAGGCACTGCTTTTAAAAATAAACGCCACAATTTCATCGGTTATTTTTTTCTTGTATTCCTCAATCTTTAATTTTGTCCAGCTCTGCCCCTCTTCTTTAATTGATTCATATTGTTTATGTACTGTTTTTGAAATCCATTTTTTCAGAGATTCCAAGTCATCAAACTCATTAATGCTTTCAATTCCTTTAATTGTGACATTGGAAACCATATCAAGGTCTTCACCCAAATCCGTAATTGCCTGTTCCAGCGGAACGAAAGCTTCCTGAACAGCACTGCATACCAACTCCCTTACAACAGTCTGCAGTGCGTCATCACCCTTATCTATCATTTCATTTTTATATTGTTTCAGCCAGTCTGTGGATTCGTCCAAAAATTGATCCGCGATATCTGAAAAAAGAGATTTCAGATTTAATTTCCATGTGTTTTGAGTTTTATATATAGGCACTGGCTTTCCCGCGTTAATATCCTTAATATCCAGCCAGGATTCACCGGCAGCCCATCCGATTAAAATCAAGTTTTTCACAATAGGAACCCCAAACCCTGACCAGCCGGCTATTGCAGAAGCGGCGGTAAATGCCGCTGAAGTTTTGTCCGGGTTTGTGTAAACATGAATAAGATTGAGTCCCATTCTTATTCCAAATATGGTTGTACTGGCCAGATTCGCGTTTGTCTTTTCCCTTTTGGCTCCAAATATGATATATTCAACTTCGGCTTTTTCAAAAAACGATTCTTCTGAAAAGGAATCAGGCCTTATAACAGGCGCGGAAACAGTATCAATATTGGCATTTTTAAAAGCTCCCACAATGAATTCATTGACATACAGGCTTTTTATCAACGCATCGGATGCACCAGACAAGGCTTGCCCGATTCTGGCCGAGAAACTTCCGTTTTGGTTAAGCAAACCTCCGTATTTTTCTTCTATATCTGTCTTTTTTGATTCCTTATCAGAAAGAAGAGCATTTTCATCATCTTTCTCATTTGGCTGTTCAAAGTCACTGTTTTTGACATTGATATAGTTTCCGTCCTTATCCTTAAATGATGGCAAACGGGCAAAAATATCATTAAGTTCTTTGTCTGACAGGTCTTTGTCTCCCCCGTTAAAGGATGCTTGGTTGTCTTTATTCTCCTTATCCGTTTTTTCAATATTTTGCTTCAGCTTTTTCTGCTGGCCTTTATCCTTACTGTTGTCTGTGTTATTATCCTCATTGAATACCTTGTTACACCATTTAAAAAACTCATTTTTTTCCCTTTTGTTTATTTTGGGTTCTGTATTGTATGAGGGTTTGATGTATTCCTTTGTCTTTTCAGAAATTTTATTTTCCACAATCTTTATTTGATTTTCAATTGCTTCGCCGAAATTTTCTTTTTTGGGTATACTGCATGTATCAGTTATTTTTTCAATGCTTTTTATTAATTTATCAATGTTTCCCATCTGTTCTTCCAAAACCTTGTTCGTGCTTTCAATTATGTTTTGGATCTCTTCTAAATTATCGAGATTGATTTTTAGTTTTTCCCTGATATCATCTAAAACGGATGGATCTGCATTTAAAATAAGCTTTTCCATATCAGCTTTTATTCGCATCAGAAAAGAATTGTCTGATTTTTCCCTTTGCTTTGATATCTCTGTGTTTATTTCAGAAATAAGCCCCTCTGCGGCTTTTGCTCCTTTTTCAATTTTATCTGTAAGCGACAGGGCTTGTTGATGATAGTTAATGTATTTATTCACTGTTTTTTTGACTGCAAAAAGGCAGTCATGGCTTAATTTTGCTTTTTCATGTATGTCGGAAGAAATTCGAAGGCATGTGTTTACCTTGTTTTTAAGCAAAGCCATAACAGAATCAATTTCACTTTCCAGTTTCTTTATTTCTTTGTCCTTTTCTGATATTTCCTGTTTAATATCTGAAATTTTCTCAGCTTCTGCCCTCATGTCAGATTTGAGTTTTTCATTCTGTTCTGATAATTTTTCTGTTTCTTTTTCCAGTAAAACAATTTCCTTCTGTAAATCAAGGATTTTTCCCGCATCCGGTGTTTGTTTTTTGTTTTCATTGTCAATGGATTTTTCAAGTCCTTTTATTTTATCTTTAAGTTTATCAATTTGTTTAGCGTTTTCCCTGATTGACCTTTCAATGTGACGGTAATTACTTTTATAGGAATCAAGATCATTCTCCAGATAAGAAAGGCTGTTTTTTATATTATTAATCTGTTTTCGGACCTCAGCTATATTATCTGTCAGGCATGGCATTTCCCTGAATACGGAATCATATTCGCCGCCATCTGTTTCATTATCTTTAATGCTTTGAATATGTTTATATATGGAGCTAATCTGGTCTTTAATATCCCCTTTCTGAACATATTCCGAATAAAAACCCTTAATTCTCAGTGAAAGAAGCAGGCTAAGATAAACTTGCTCCTCCCGTATTTTTTGAAGCTTCTTCTCAAGATCCATTTTCTTATTTAAAAGGCCTGACTGGGCCATAAACGTGTTTAAGGATTTAAGCTTTTCTACAAAATTCAATAATGTGTTGACCGGTGCCCTGTATTTCATGAACTGCGCAATCTGCTGCTCCAAAACATAATCTTCTGTCATATTAAAGCAGGATATTACTTTTACATTTTTAACCTCAAAGCCGTATAAATCAAATATGCCCGGTGTATAACGGTTTTCAACAGCAAGATTTTTCTCCAGCAACTCCCATATCAGCACTTCAAGTTCCTCATCGCTCTGATTTGTAGACATAATTCCATAGCGTTCCTTAAGAGGAGCATGATACCTGGTCAGTGCTGACTGAAGAGATAGCTGTACCGCGGCCTGAGCATGTTTCTTCCCGGTTTCAAGCCTTGACAAATCCGCCATGATTCCGGCAAAGGCTATGAGAATTGACAAAATTATGCTCAAAAAGACTGTTATACTGCCCTTTAACTTCATT
>JAAYGP010000040.1 GCA_012727625.1 Clostridiaceae bacterium | reverse complement strand
TTCGGCAAAGCTTGTGGCAAATCTTATCACCACAGCCGGTGCGGACAGAGTTTTGACCATGGATCTTCACGCCACCCAGCTGCAGGGGTTTTTCGATATTCCTCTTGATCAGTTGATGGGTACTCCAATTATCGCCAAATACATAACCGAGACTTTTGACAATCTCGAGGATGTAGTTGTTGTATCCCCTGACGTGGGGAGTGTTTCAAGATCCAGAAAATTTGCGGAAAAGCTGGAGGCTCCACTTGCTATTATAGATAAACGCCGGCCAAAGGCAAATGTATGCGAAATTATGAATATCATTGGTGATGTTCGCGGGAAAAAAGCAATACTGATTGATGATCTTATAGATACTGCCGGAACTGTAGTTAGCGCGGCAAATGCTCTGATGGATATAGGCGCCGCGGAGGTTTACGCCTGTTGCACCCATGGGGTATTGTCGGGATCTGCCATAGAGAGGATTAAAAATTCTCCAATAAAAGAACTGGTTACACTGAACACAATCCCTCTTCCCAGGGAAAAACAAATTGATAAAATAACCGTATTATCGGTGGCAGACGTATTTGCTGAAGCTATTGAAAGGATATACGGTGATATGTCAATTTCCACACTGTTTACACAGCAGTAACCGGCTTGACGTGACCAGAATCCGCGGGAAAAGTTTGCATATTTTGCAGACTTTTTCTGTTTAAAAAGCCGACCCGTTTATATGTTGCCGAAGTAAAAATTTAATTAAAAACAAGTGATTTTATTGGGTTGAGACCAAGGAGGTAAGTTTTGCGCAATGTATATAATAGCAGGTCTTGGAAATCCCGGGCGGGAATATACAAGAACCAGGCATAATGCAGGATTTGAGTGTATTGATTATCTGTCAGCGCTTTACCGCATACCTGTTTCAAAAGCCAGGTTTAGATCCTTAACCGGTGAGGGTATAATCCAGGGTGAAAAAGTACTTCTCGTTAAGCCTCAAACTTTTATGAACAACAGTGGTGAAGCCATACGGGCGACAATAGATTTTTACAAACTGGAAACCAACAGGTTAATTGTCATATATGATGATGTGGATTTGGAGCCGGGTGTTATTCGTATTCGCGGCAGGGGGGGTCCGGGAACCCATAATGGCATGAGATCCGTTGTGAGTCATCTGGGAACGGAAGATTTTCCGCGTATCAGGGTAGGGATTGGAAAACCGAAGCCGGATGAGGATCTTGTTTCTTATGTTTTGGAGAGGTATAATCCGGAAGATGAGCGCATAATAAATGAAGCCATTGAAAAAGTATCTGTTGCCATAGGGGAAATTATTGTGGCCGGGATAGAAACAGCAATGAGCAGATGCAACGGCAAATAGGCAACAACAGAGGTGTTTATGAATATTGACAGATGGAACGAATGGGATGATATAAAAAGAATACAGGCTGATATTAATAAAGGCAATTCAATTGCAATAAACGGTCTTTCCGATTCACAAAGGCACCATTTGGTTTATTCTGTTATTTCTAAAACATGGGAAAAGGCGGTTTATGTCGCGGCTAATGATCTTCAGGCAAGAAAAGCATACCGTAATCTTCACAGGCTTTTTAAAGAAGGTGTTTTTTATTTTTCGCCCAGGGAAAAGATGTTGTATGATGTTGAAGCAAAAAGCAACGAGCAGGCCTATCAGAGAATAGAATGCCTTAATCGTCTGATTTCCGGCGATTATACAGTAATCGTATTTTCATGTGAGTCCCTGCTGGATTTATATACGCCTGCAGAGGAGTTTCAAAAGAACTTTTTAAGTTTTCGCATGGGTGAATGCATGGAACCCGAACTTGTTATTTCAAAACTTACGGATATGGGTTATGTAAGAGAGCAGCAGGTGGAGGGACGGGGTCAGTTTGCTGTCAGGGGGGGCATTATTGATATTTTTCCCATACAGCTTCAAAAACCTGTAAGGATTGAATTGTTTGATGTTGAAGTTGTCTCCATACGGGTATTCGAACCAGACAGTCAAAGATCCGTCGCCAGGCTTGAACGCGCGGACATTTATCCTGCCAGGGAATTTTTGATTACAAAAGAAAATGCAAAAGGGATTTCTGAAAGGGTTAAAAGAGAATTGAAAGGGGTAATGGGAAGCATACAGGATAAGTCCCTTGCCGAATCCTTAAAAACCAAACTCTCTGAATATATTGATAAACTTGAAAATGCCGAGTATTTTCCCGGAATAGATAAATTCATACCGTATTTTTATAAAAAGGCCCATGATATTTTTGAGTATATAAACCCACAGGCAGTTGTATTAGTGGAAGACATATCCAGGCTGAAACAAAGGCTTTCCAATGTGATTGAAGAACACAACAGACAGTGTGAGATTTTTTTTGAAAAAGGAATGCTCTTTCCCGGTTCTTTTACAATGTATTTTGAGCCTGAAGAACTGCCATTAAGAATCAAAAAGCACCAGGTAATTCATTTAAACAGCCTGGATGAATCAGAAACGCTGACCCGGGTAAAAAGCAAATATTCCATAAGAGGGCAAAATCTTGAGTCCTATCACGGACAATTTCCCCGGATGAAAAAGGATGTTTCCGAATGGATTGATAAAGGATTCATTGTAACGGTGCTGTCTGCCTCGGAACAAAGGCAGGCTGGTCTTAAGAAGCTTTTTGAGGATAATGGAATCCGTGTGTTATCGGATTATCCTGAGGGGGATATCCCTTGCGTTGTTATAAAACAGGGTACGCTTGAGGAAGGGTTTATTTATCCCGGGATAAAATGGGTGGTTGCCTGTGAGAGCGATGTTGGTGAGGGCAAAAAGAGAAAAGTATCCCCACAGTTTAAAGAAAGCAGGAAAATTGATGTTTTTACCGATTTGAAAGTTGGTGATTATGTTGTTCACCAGACTCACGGCATCGGCCTGTATGTTGGCATTGAATCACTGGTGGTTGAGGGGATAAAAAAGGAATATCTGAAAATTGAGTACAGGGATGGCGGCATTTTGTATATTCCGACAACCCAGGTTGACCTTATACAAAAATACATCGGTATTGAGGGGAAAACCCCTAAAATCAGCAAAATGGGTGGCACCGAATGGGCAAAGGAAAAGAAAAAAGTTAAAGAGTCCCTGAAACAACTGGCCATGGAATTAATCCGCCTGGAAGCTGAAAGAAATTCAAGGAAAGGTTTTGAATTTTCGCCTGATAAGGTATGGCAAAAGCAGTTTGAAGAAATGTTCGAATGGGAGGAAACAAATGATCAATTAAGATGTACGGAAGAAATAAAAAGAGATATGGAGTCACCCAAGATTATGGATAGGCTTCTTTGCGGTGATGTAGGCTACGGGAAAACCGAAGTAGCCTTAAGAGCGGTGTTTAAAGCCGTCATGGACGGTAAGCAGGTGGCATTTCTTGTCCCCACAACGGTTCTGGCTTCACAGCATTTTGAAACCTTTAAAAAGCGTTTCGGGCAATTCCCTGTCACCGTTGATATGTTAAGCCGGTTCCGGACGGACAGTGAGCAAAGAAGAATTATCAGGGAATTAAAAACAGGCCGGATTGATGTGATTATCGGCACTCATAAGCTGTTTAACAAAGAAGTAAGGTTTAAGGATCTTGGCCTTTTGGTTATTGATGAAGAGCAAAGATTCGGAGTAGAACATAAGGAAAAAATAAAAAGCCTTTATCCTGAGGTTGACATTTTAACCCTGTCTGCCACGCCAATTCCACGGACTCTTCATATGTCCCTTACCGGTATAAGGGACATAAGCACAATTGAGGAGCCTCCTGAACACAGATATCCGGTTCAGAACTATGTGCTTGAATATCGTGAAGATGTCATAGAGGACGCGGTTATAAGGGAATTGGCAAGGGAGGGCCAGATTTTTTACCTGTTCAACCGTGTGCGGGGAATCCAGGCAAAAGCCTCAAGGCTTCAGGAGATGTTTCCCCAGGCAAAGGTTGGATATGCCCATGGACAGATGAGTGAGCGGCAGCTTGAGAAAATAATCCTTGCGTTTATAAACAGGGAATTTGATATACTGGTTTGCACTACCATAATCGAATCGGG
>JAAYGP010000392.1 GCA_012727625.1 Clostridiaceae bacterium | reverse complement strand
TTCTTGCATTAGCCCATGAAATGGGGCATGCCATGCATTATTACTATACGCACAAAACACAGCCCTTTGTTTATTCCGACATTAAGATTTTCGTTGCGGAAGTCGCATCAACCGTTAATGAATCCCTGCTGATGAACCACATGCTTTCAAATATGGACAACAACAAGGAAAAAGCCTGGCTATTGAATAATTACCTTGAGACTTTCAGGGGCACAGTATTCAGGCAGGTTATGTTTGCCAGTTCCTGCAAATGAAGCTCTTGTTTACGCTACTGCACAATATCTGTCCTGTTAAGTAACTGAATCAGGGTGTGAAAAGTAACCATATACATATTATGTGTAGTATGCGCCATGGCGCGGTCATTGACTTTCAAATTCCGCACAGATATAATATGAACATCCGGTGTTATTGGGTTCCGGATGCCGATTTTGCTTGTGAATCCGTGCTGAAACCATAAGCCGTATTAGCCGTATTAAACTACAAACCTTTAATTATTATATTATTATTAAATTTTGGAGGTATCGTTAATGAGTTCCACTTCTTACAATCCATATGAAACAGCTCAACAACAATTTGACAGTGTTGCAGAAAAGCTTAATCTCGACAGGGCTACTTGTGAGTTGCTCCGCCAGCCCATGCGTGAATACCATTTTTTAATCCCGGTTAAAATGGATGACGGCAGTGTAAAAGTGTTCAAAGGGTTCCGTGTGCAACATAATGACGCGAGAGGTCCCGCAAAAGGCGGAATCAGATTTCATCCCCTTGAAACAATAGATACAATAAGGGCATTGGCCATGTGGATGACCTGGAAATGCTCGGTTGTTGATATTCCTCTCGGAGGAGGAAAAGGCGGCATTATATGTGATCCAAGAAACCTTTCCGAACGGGAACAGGAACAGCTGTGTCGTGGTTATGTCCGTCAGATAGCACGCAATGTCGGGCCTTTTACCGATGTTCCCGCGCCTGATGTAATGTCAAGCGCGAAACATATGCTGTGGATGCTTGATGAGTATGAAACAATACACGGTGCCAAATATCCCGGCTTTATAACCGGAAAGCCTGTAGGTCTTGGAGGCTCTCTCGGAAGAACCGAGGCAACGGGGTATGGTGTTATTTATGTTTTGCGTGAAGCACTTAAGGAACTTGGCATAAAATTTTCAGACACCACAGCAAGCTTCCAGGGCTTTGGCAATGTAGCATCCCATGCTGTCAGCCTGTATCAGCAGCTTGGTGGTAAGGTTATTGCCATATCATGCTGGAATGAAGCGGATAAAAAAGCCTATACATTCAGAAATAAAAACGGATTCGATGTAAAAGAGCTTACTGCCATTACCGATTCCTACGGAACTATTGATAAGGATAAAGCCAGGGATTTAGGCTTTGATATCCTGCCGGGTGAGGCATGGATCGAACAGGACGTTGACATTCTTGTTCCTGCGGCTTTGGAAAACCAAATCACATCAGCCAATGTTCATAAAATCAGCAAACAGGTCAGGGTTATTCTTGAAGCTGCAAACGGGCCAACAACAACGGATGCGGATGAAGTAATCAGAAACAGCAATATATTCCTCGTTCCTGACTTTCTGGCAAATGCCGGAGGCGTAACCTGCAGTTATTTTGAACAGGTTCAGTCCAACATGAATTATTACTGGGAAAAGGATGAAGTTCTGAGTAAGCTGGACACTAAGATGACTTCAGCTTTCAGAGCTGTTTATGAGCTCTCACAAAACAGAAAATTATATATGCGTGACGCAGCATATGTAATAGCTATAAACCGTGTTGCCCAGGCTGTTAAAAGCCGTGGTTGGGTATAATACGCAAAAAAGATATTTTCAGGTATTGCTGAGGTTTTGCCACTGGGATCAAGGTTCCCTGGTTTATACAGTGCCAAAACTGTTTACCAGGGTTCCAGTTACCAGACTCCCGGTTATGGGGCTTCACCTGTTTACAACAGCTGCATAATTGTAGAAGAATGAAAGAACGTTGGATTTGTGAAAATTGCCTGTATCCGGGATGTTCCCGCAACACCTGAGAGTTCCTTCCCTGATAGGGAATGCAGGCTTATAAGATCGGTTGCCGAACGAAAAAGTCAGACAATGGAATACCGGTCCTTAAAAAATATTATGTAACCTTCTAAAGGCTTGCTCAATATACTGTTATTGAACAGGATTTTAACTGTTTATTCGGTATTTGAAGGAGGTGAATAATATGTGCTTTAAGGACTTCCGTAAAGCTTTCTGTCTGGCAACCGGTCTGTTGGGCTTAATTTTGATTGGGCTTGGAGTGTATCTGCTTGCGACTTTTTTCCCGCTTAGTTTTATAACAATCGGAACCATAGTGGCAGGTGTTCTGCTTATTATTCTTTGCTGTTTAATAAAATGCAACAAAATCCCCTGTTTTATTTGTCTGTTGCTTACATTGGTATCCCTGTTCCTGATAATATCGGGCATACTGGCCATTGTACTTATCTCTTCAATAATAGTCGGTCTTATTTTAATCGGTCTTGGCGTATTGACAGTTATTTTAACAGCCGTATGCCTCATATTACAACTGTGTGGAATAACTATTATTAAACCCACCGGTCGCACCGGTTGCAACTAACGCGTCCCGATAATCATACAGGCAGGGTCTGCCCCCTGCCTGTTGTTTTCATCCGGCAAAGACATTGCCTGTCTGTTTCACCCGGAATGTAACTGACGCATGCTTAACTGTTAAAATCATTGGCATTCATTTACACTTTCCAATTTCATTTACTATGTAATCAATGTACAGATCCGTTGTATTATTGATTCCCAAAAAGCTTAACATCCTGCTTCCCACAACATCCTCGATTTCATTGAAAATAAGCTCTCCGTCACAGGTTACAAGAAAGTCAACTCCCGCGTAATCAATTGAAATATCTTCAATAAATCTTTTTACCGTTTCTTCCTGACTGTTACTGTACTTAAAAATCTCACAAACTCCACCCCGGCTGAAATTTGATACAAGTCTTCCATTTGCGCGGCGTAAAACGGCATGCACTATTTTATTATTTATTATATAAAACCTCGCATCTCCCACCGTATTTTTAATATACTCCTGATTGAGCCTTTTATCCCGGTCATCGCTGCTTACATCCTCAAGCATGGATATGCCAATCCCTCCATGACCACTTACCGGCTTTGACAATACATTGTTTTTTCCTTTCCATGACATATAAACTTCCGGAAACCTGAATCCCTTGTCCTTTGCGTATTTATAGGCCGCAAGCTTGTTGTTGCCAAGCAGGGTAATACAGGAGCTGTTAAAAACTCTTACATTGTTCAGTTCAAATATCAGCGAAGCTTCATAGCTTCGGCTTCTGTTTATGACAAAATCCACATCGCAATCCGGTTTTAAACCATTTGCAAAGAAATCCTCAAGAAACATAAGGTTGAGTAAACAGCCCTTTTTTCTTCCAACCTCACACATCCATTTAACATAGTCACAATTTCTCTCATAATCCCGTTTCTGATATATAATAAGACCTTTCATTTTATTTTCTCCATAATATACCTAAGAATCCTGTTGCTGAAATTAATACCTGACAGGTCTTCAAAGCTTAAAAAATTAACATTGGAATTTACTTCGCAAATAATGGGTTCGCAGCTCTCTCCTATGAGAAGATCAACGCCGCTGAAATCAAGTCCCAGCATTTTGTGGGCCTTTAAGGCAATTTCCCTTTGTTCTTCGCTTAAGGCAACAAGCTCACCTTTGCCGCCAAGGGTAATATTTGCCCTGAAATCAGTTGAATTGCTTCGCTGCATCGCACCTACGATTTCATCCCCGATTATGTTTACCCGAATATCCTTTCCCAGTGATGTTTTTATTACCTCCTGAACAATAAAATGCCTGTTTTTTATAACGCTGATTTTATCCCTTATTTCCTTAATCCCTTTCAGCCTGTAAACCTGCATGCCAAAGGAACCACAGGATTCTTTCAGTATTACCTCTTCCCCCAGCTCTTCAATTATCTTTTCAAAATATTTATCTGTAAGGGACTGACTGAAAAAAGCAAACGGTCCTATAATCGTTTTAGGCACTCTTAACCCGTTAAGCTTCAAATGCATTAACGCCTTATTGTCACACGCCTCAATTGCTTCGCTTCTGTTAAACAGGCGGTAACCCAGCATCTCAAGATACCGGGCCAGTAATACATCCTTATCCCAGAATATAATAAACATGGGTTCCCTGAGTCTGCGTAGAGTTTTTAATTCAAAGTTTCCGTCCGGTGTAATTTCAGGGATTAGCTCATTATTGGCAACCATCTCCAGATTAATTCCCATTTTAGCAGCTTCTTCACAAACCCTTTGAACCAGTTTATCTATTTTCTGAATTCCCAATGCGCCGTTGTATATAATCCAGCCATTCATAACACAGTTTCCTAAGCTTTATGCGTTGTTAATATCGTCTTTATTTTATACCTAAAGCCTTATATAAGCAATACGCTCCATTACGCATTTGAATCACAATCTGATCGATTTATGATAATATCTCATTGTACCGCATGTGATTATGTCCCAACTCAAAAATAATGTATAATTAATCTCATGTCATTACGAGAGGTGGTTACATTGAGAAAGGTTGCTGTTCACATCAACCTGGTCTTGTTATTGTTCATGTTACATGGAGATTGTGCAGTAACAGAAACCTTTTCAGATATTTTACCTCCTTTGCGGCGAATGCAGATATATTGTGCAATGGCAAAGGTAAGAGCTTCATTTGCAGGAGCTGATCAAATTTAAGCCCCGGGGCAAAAAGCAGAACCTCTGAGCAACAGCCTGAAAAACTGCTGTTGCTCAGAGGTTCTGTATCAACAAGGGTTCCCCGCTTATGGAAACGGAGAACTCTTGATTATTATCAATTGAATAGGATCAGTTTTTTACTTTGAAAGGCTTACCCTGCCAATTTCTGAATGTCGCAGTGTCTTTCCCGAGATATAACAGATAATTGGGAAGTATGGGTGTCTTTCCGATACCCTTAGGTCCGTTGATTATATAGGTTGGAATTGCCAGGCCTGAGGTTCTGCCTCTAAAGCTTTCCATAATTTCCAGCCCATCTTCAATCTTAACCCAGAAGTGACTCGTACCTTTCACTTTCTTGGGATGGAATATGTAATAGGGCTTAACTCTCATAGTTAAAAGCATTTGGTTCAATTTTCTGACCAAATACTTATTATTGTTCACACCATTTAAAAGAACCATCTGGTTTCCCAGGGGAATCCCTGCATCAGAAAGAATTTCACATGCTTGTTTGGCTTCGGGTGTTATCTCCCTGGGGTGATTAAAATGAGTGTTCACAAAAACAGGATGATACTTTTTTAATATATCTGTAAGATTTTTGGTAATACGCTGAGGTAATGTTACTGGTGTTCTTGTGCCAAAACGTATAATTTCAACATGAGATATCCTTCTAAGCTCACCAAGAAGCCAGTCCAGCAAATCATCCGATGCTAAAAAAGCATCTCCCCCTGTAATAAGAACATCACGGATTTCTTCATTTTCGTGAACATAGTCAATTGCGTTTTTAATTTTTTCCTTCTGAACAACCTTATCACATTCGCCAATTAATCGGCGTCTCTGGCAAAAGCGGCAAAACATACCGCAAACATTTGTAATCTTAATTATTAACCTGTCAGGATAGCGACGTGTCATAATATCACGGATTGTATGTCCTTTTACATCCATGGGATCCAACTCACCAAGGTCGTTCAGCTCATCAACGGACGGTATGGATTGTTTTTTTATTGCACAGTTTTCATTCCCAGGCTCAATCAATGAAAGATAATAGGGAGAAATGGCAAACCGGTATTTTGAAGCCACCTTATCCAGTAAACTTACTTCTTTGCCGGAAAGCTGAATAAGTTCCGGTAAGCCTTTTGAGCTCGTAAAGCGGTTTCTCAACTGCCAGTGGAAATCCTGATAATCTTTTTCCGTTGCGTTCAGGTAGTTTAAAATTTTCTTCTTCTGGTAGCTAATCCTCTCATAGTCCTCGATGCCCGTTGGAATACCGGCTTTTATCTCTTCATAATCAGAGATTTCATTTTTAAGCTGCTCAAAACGATCGCTTGTGATCATGCCACATATTTCTGTCATCTTTCAACCTCACTTTCATATTTGGATTTTTTTCTTTTCAGCATTTTTTTAATAGCGCATTGATTTACTTTTGATGTTATTTCCCGTAAAGCAATAATATAACTATCTCCCGGTAAATCATAATGTTACTTACCTGTAAAAACTCAAAATCTCATCAAATAAGCTTTTAAAAGATATTTTGATTACAGACAGTTGCAGCTTACTGCAACTTTTGCAGGTATACCTTTTGAAAAAAGCCGTATAATTTATCCGGCAATAAATTATAAGTGTAGCTGGCCTCTTAATGCTATAATTGTTTAATAAAGGCTAAACGGAAATAACGTGTTTTTCATTATATCAAAAAAAATAATACTGTGCAAATTTATTTATCAATATGGCTTTTTTTATGATAAACCTTTGCTTTGGCAGGAGGAATGCTTTAACTTACCAGTTTAAAAATGTTATGGCCGAATTCTTCTGTGCCGTATATTACAGGTACTATAAAGAAAATGGTATTGTCTGCGGAAACCTGTATGAACCATCGCTCCTTGCCTTTTTTGACCTTCCGTATGATGCCGCGCGCTGAAATTAAGAAAAAGTTCCGGGAGCTTGCAAAAAAATATTATCCTGATACCATCGGGGACAGCTCAAAATTTATTGAACTTATGGAAAACTATAAAAAGCTTATTGACTGATCCAAAGCAGTTTAAAAAGTAATATAAAACATGGCGGATTACTTTAAAATACCATTAAAAGCAATGCGCCTGAAGCCTGAATTCTTTAACAGGGCGAAATCCGCAAATGGCATAATCATATCAAACACAGATTATAAGTTGATTTCCGATATTGGGGAAATATTCAGATTCAAGTCATTAATAATCCCCTGGAAAAACAATAAAAAGTCTCTTTCCGCTTCCTCCAGAGTCAGGCTATTATCATAATAATAATCATATTCAAAGTCTTCAACAAGATCGTCGGCATCGTTGCCAAAAACAGCTTCGTTTTTGTCTGATTTGGATCTGGTTATTAACAAAGTTATACAGTTTCCGTTTATGCTTTGTTTAAATTTTTCTATTTGATCCTTTTCTCTTATGTGAACAAACATGATCTGATTATTGCTTTCAAGGAATGAGTTATATTCACCAACCAGGTACCTGTTGGGTAAATCGTTGAAATCTGCAAAAGCTCTTTTAAGATCTGCAAGAAACTTTCTTGATTTTAAATCCTTTTCCCCATTCCAGCCATGCTGCAATGCAATCTGCTTTATTGGCGTTATGGTCGAAACATTTATACATTTATAATACTTCCCGATAATTTCACACAGGGTATCTTTTCCTACACCACCCATACCGTTAATTACAACAGCCAATTTATCCCGTATATTCATAATATGCACCTTCTCATTCATACACACCGCCAGGACGACTATATATTATCAGCTTTTTAAAGACTAATCAATAAGCAATATTGTAAATTTCACAAGTTATTTTCTTTATTGGTTGCTGTTCACACCCTGATTCAGTAACTGATCAGGTCAGATATTGTGCAATAAAAGGATACTACGGCGAATAAAAGTTTATGGATGAATGAAGAAGATCCGGAGAAAGCAAGCCTATTGCTTGTATTGTGGAAAACTACGGCATAACGCATTAAGGGCAACAGGGAAAAATTTTCATGAAGAACAAAATTACCCCTGTTGCCTTTCCGATACACAATATGTTTCACCATATTGGTTATTCTGATTCTCTTATATACTCTTCTGCCTCCTTCCAGTATCTGTCCGATTCCAGAGGAGCATCGTTCAACTGCCAGTATTGTGTCATTTTTCTTTCTTTTATCCTTGGTTGTTTACCTTTATTTAACAAGTATTCTTCAAGCTTCTTGGTATCAATTGAAGCCTTTGGATTAAATTCATCGGATGTCACATATTTAAGAAGCGATTCAAACATGGCGCAGACTTCCGGCTTGTTACTGTTCAGACCTGTGAAATTGAAGCCTGTAACAAGAAGTTTTCCTTTTCCAACCTTAAGCTCAAACAGATATCCGAACTTCCTCATTGTCCAGCCCGGCTGAAGCTCGGATAAGCCGAAAGTATACACATCAAACCTGTCTCTTGCGGCCTTGTCAACACCCTGGATAATAGGTTCCATATCGCATGGGAAATCATCCAGCACGATCTTATCGCAGTCATCTATAAGGTCGTGGAACTGAAGATCAATAAAGCCGTCATTGGGGAACAAGTCAAGAGCTTTGCTTTCCCTGATAAATCCTCCATGATTTGTACCCCTGTCCCATATGACACCTTTCATACGATCCCATGTAGTCGGGAGGTAATATTTCTCTTTCGGAGCCCTTATTTTTCTGTCACGGGTTTCAGGAATCCTGCAAAGCATTAAAACATTTCCGCCATTATCAAGATGCCTGAATACCTCCTCGGAAAACCGGTTAACAATTAACAGATTTTCAGGCTCACTAAGCGTACCTGTAGGTTTTAAGCCGGTATATCTAAGTTCAGGTTTTATATTATCGTCAAGAACAATGGTACATTCAATTTCAGGCATCAATTCCGCTCTGTCCGGATACACCCACAACTTCCAACTGTTCTCAACCACGGAATTATGGTTTTCGTCAACAAGACTTAATACCAGTTCCATCTCATCCGGCCTGTCTGTTGAGGGCATTTTTATTTCCAGGGTAACTATCTCTCTCAGGCCTTTTTCGCTTAATTCTATCTGCTTTAGTCCCCCTTTTAAAACTTCACTGTTTTGTTTTTTGCTTATAAGCTTAAATTTGAAATCCAAAATATCAGGCAAATCCTTTGAATAATGCGATAAAAGTACCGGTATTTTCACTTTTTCATTTTCAAAATATGTTCTTCTTGGAAGATCAGCGAGAATAACGGTATCACCGTTGAATTTCAGGAATTCTTTTTCATGTATGCCTGTTTTATCGTCAAAACAATCCAGGATACCATTGCTGTTTTCATAACGTTCGGTATCGGAAAGCTGAAGAAAATGAAAACCGCTTAAAAGCCTGCTTCTTCTTGCAGCCTCAATTCCAAGCTTCCAGCTTAGAAACTGAAATTTTTTGCTGGCTTTATACATTAAGGTGTAATCCTTTTCAAGACCTTTAAGGCGGATTAGCTTTTTAAGCTCGTCAATCCACCATGGTTTTTCAACATTAAGCCGTCTGAATTTTTCATCAAGTTTGTAAATATCCCTCAACGCAGTGTAATGACAGATTTCATGAGCAATGATCGGCCGTTTTGGGGATATGGCCCTTGTTACCTTGTAATTGAATTCATAGCCGTCTCCGTCATCCTCAGACATTTGCGTACCTTTGCATGAACCGAAAATCAGCCAGTTATAAGTGTTCTCAAACATGTCATAATTTGCGCCAAAGGGGTAGAAGTAAGACATATGCTGCACGTCTATATCAACATAGGTTCTGTCAAATTCACCGTGGGCGCACGTATCAATGAAAAGCCGCGTCGGATCTATTTCCTTTGTTATTTTCGCAATATGCTCAACCTGCGGGTTTGTGCCGGGATGCCTTATTTCATTGCCCATACAGTAAACCATTAACGATGGATGGTTTCTTAATCTTAAAATGGCATCAACCCAATCCTTTTCGTTAATAAGCTCACCTGCGTCGTTCATCATGGTTCTTTCTTTTTGATATTTACCGAAATATTTACGGATTTCAATATGTATAAAAATTCCCAGCCTGTCCGCCACCTCAAAACATTCTTCAGGAGGAATCCTTGAATGAAAGCGGATAAAGTTAAAACCATACTCTTTGGCGGCTTTTATGTTTTTTTCGTAGTATTCATGAATCGGAAGATTTTCAAGGTTGGGATGATCGTGAGCCTCCCGCCCTCTTATGTATCCTTTCACATAGAATTTCTCATTATTGACATATATATCCCTGCCGGAAACATGGATTTTCCTCATCCCGAATTCTTCACAAATCTCTTTCTCATTCCCGTTAATGGTTAAAATCATTCTCAACTGATATAAATGCGGTGAATCCACACTCCAAAGCTTAAAGCTGTCAAATTTTATTTCAAAGGAAGCTTTGCTCCCGGGTCTCAAATCAATCTCCCCGGAGCATACAGGCTTGCTCCCGCTTTCCACAAACCACTTTGCATGGCTTAAACCATCAGGCACTGTAAAAGTAACCAAAGCCCTTGAATTGTCGATATCAGGAATAATAAACAAATCTTTAAGCACAGTGTTTCTCATAGCCAAATCTCCTCCCGCATTATATTATTTTCAAAATTAATGCATCAAAAACCCCTGCACGTCACGGGCTGTTAATTTTAAAACTTCCAGTTGGGCTCCTCAGGCAGGTTTCTGTTAAACTCTTCTATCAGGCTGTTTTCATAATCTTCAGTGTACTTTCCGGTAATAAACCTGTTGAAAGCTTCAAGGTAAAACCTTTCCCAGGAACGCTCCTCACTGCCTGAAATAATAGGATAAAAATGTACATTGTTCTTTCTCGCTGCTTCAAAATCCCCCATTGCGTCGCCTATTTTAAGCACCCTGTCTTTGTCATAGCCTCCTTTTGAAACCGCTATGTCAATGCACTGAGCTTTTGTTCCATGCTCCTGACCAAATACAAACTTTGTGTATTTCAGGCAATCGTGTTCATTCCATTCCCGCTCCAACGCTTCAATGGGAGTGGAAGACACAACAACCACGTCTGCATATTGGCTTATCTTTTGAAGACTTTCCCTTACAAAGGGAAAAGGCGGAACACCGCGAACCATCTTTCTTATTGATGAATTAACCGCATGTGACCATTTCAGAGTTAATTCCAGAATATAACTATTTTTCTTTTTTATTTCGATCTTCAACGTTGGATTTCCCGGTGCTTTTTCCGTTTCCAGCCAGTCTTCAACAGGCTTTAAATCGGGAACCTTAAAATTTCTTTCTATGACTGCCTTTCTTTTTCCAAGCAAATCAAATGCTTTAACCAAGGCATGAAATCTGTTTACCCCTCTCCATCTTGAATAAAGGTTGACAAACTCCCAGGTTTCACGCGCATATTTGGAAATGGGCTGAAAACCCCATATGTAAATAAGGTTTGGTATAAAACATTCCTTGTGTTTTATCTCCATGGCATCAAATGCACATCCGTCCGAGTCAATACAAATTAAAAAATCCTTTGTTGCTTGAAAATCAATCATCAGATTCATCCTTTAAAACATTATTTCTGATACAACCGGCTTGACCTTTATAAGCTGAACAATTGTCATATTATCCCCGGAATTATGAATGTTTCTATTTAACAGGGGCGCACCTGAGGTCCCGGTGTTTTCATTGCCAGGCATAATACTGTTTTAATAGCTATTATTGCATCTTGTTACCAATATTCTAAAATAAAATACAGTGTATTTCTAATCATTTTTTAACTTCTATATTCGATTTTCAACATATTTTACTTTTCACATCCGTGTTTAAATGATAAAATAAAAATAACTAAGGCGCGTATTTTGCAGAGCAAAATAATGAACCATGGTGTAAGTGCCTGCGTCTCAAGCCTTATCCTCAGCATACTGTTTCAAAGGATTCTGCTTAAAAATTGAGTATTAATTTTTTATCATTTGTGAAAGGATTTTGATATGGGCAAATATACCGCGGTTCCTGACTTAATTACAACGGACTTTATTGTCAAATACAGAACCCCCACCGACGAAAACCCTTATATTATGGTGAACAGCCATTATCATGAGGATAATTATGAAATTTTTTATCTTATTGACGGTGAAAGATACTACTTTTTAAAGGACAGAACATATCACATAAAGAAAGGTGATCTGGTTCTTATAGACAGAAATGAAATACATAAGTCGTCACATGTTAAATCCCACAGACACAAACGGGTTTTAGTGCAGTTTAAACCCGATTTTTTGAATGAGATAAACAAAGCTGACAGTAGTATTAATTTGTTTTCCTGTTTTACCGGTGAGCAGAAAATTTTAAGGCTGGACTTCAAAGAACAGGAAATCATAGAGGAACTATTTGCAAAAATGTATCATGAACAAACAAACAGGCAGAAAGGGTTTGAACTTATTAACAAAATCAAGCTTACCGATATGCTGCTTTATATAAACCGTATTGCCGGCGCTAAATCATCGTTTAAATTTGACCATCCCGATTCTTTGCATGAAAAGATTTCAGAGGTTGTAAAATATCTGAATGATAATTATGCTGAAAACATAAATCTTAGAAAAATTTCAGAGCATTTTTACATAAGCCCTAATTATTTATGCAAAATCTTCAGGGAGGTAACA
>JAAYGP010000391.1 GCA_012727625.1 Clostridiaceae bacterium | reverse complement strand
GGACCCGGAACTCACAGCAAGCCCGAACCCACATGTTCACCCGCTGTTTACATGCCGTTTACACATGGTTCTTATGAAAACATATATGAATCATCAAGTATTCTCAGGTAAGCCTTTGCCTGTTGTTGTTATTATTAATTTGATTGATCCTGTATATTAAAATATGCCATAAGCACATCTCTTGCAATTGGCGCGGACCAGGCCCCTGAAACACCTTTTTCGACCACAACGGCTACCGCTATCTCCGGATCATCGGCAGGAGCATAGCATACAAACAGTGCATTGGAAGAAGATGTTGCCTCCTGACCGGTTTCAGCGGTACCGGTTTTCCCGGCAACTTCGCCTATAATAGGACGGAAATCCTTAAATATGTTTACCGCGGTTCCATCTTCAGAATTGGCAACTGCAACCATTCCTTTCTGCACCGCCTTGATTGTGGATTCCTTTGCTGTAGTCAGCTGATATTCAATTTCCGTGAAATGAACCTGTCCCGATGCGTCCATACGTTTTCTCACCAAATGAGGCCGATATAACCTGCCACCGTTTCCTATTGTCGCCACATAGTTTACAAGCTGAATCGGGGTAAAGGCGTTATACAGCTGACCAATGGAAGCATTACAGGTGTCCGCCGGAACCCAGCTTTCTTTAATGTATACCTGCTTATACTCCCTTGACGCAATAGCGCCTATGGATTCTCCTATTTCAATCCCGGTTTTTTTGCCGAAACCGAAGTTTTTTGCCCATTTTACAATGTTATCAATTCCTGTTGCAAAGCCAATCTGAAAGAAATACATGTTACTGGATGTGGCCAGGGCTTTTTCAAGAACTATTCTGCCCTGGTTCCCCTCGGGATTTCTCCAAACCAGGCCTCCTATTGTTTTGGTATATGGGCAGTCAATTCTTTGGCTTGGTGTTATGATCCCGCTTTCAAGGGCCGCTATGGCTATTAAAGGTTTATAGGTGGAACCGGGTGCGTAGTTTCCGCTGGTTGCCCTGTTAAATATTAATCGATCCGGATGATTCAGGATATAACTGATCTTTTCATTATTACCCTCAAGAAAATCCGCCGGATCAAAAGCCGGATAACTGACCATGGCAAGAATCTCCCCGGATTTTACATCCATAGCCACAACAGCTGCTGCATTGGCGTCATGAAAATTCTTTTTGTGCTCCCTGTTACGAATTATCTCGATATTCCGCTCAATAGATTCATAAGTAGCTTTCTGCAGATTAAGATCAATGGTCAGATAAATGTCCTGACCGGGAACAGGCGGCTCAACAACTTCATAGTAAGTAAGGCGCCCCTCGATGTCGACTTCTTTTCTTGTAACTCCGTTAATTCCTCTTAAAACATGCTCCTCAGAGCGCTCAATCCCGCATATTCCCACCTTGTCGTTTGGTAAATAGCCCAGCCTGGGATACTTTTTTGACCATTCCTCAAATTCATCACCGATGCTTCCTATATAGCCCAAAACATGAGCTACAAGATGAGCATCATAATACTCCCTGAAAGGCTTTGAATATGTTGTGAACCCGGAAAATTCCTCATTCCGCTCCTCTAATGCTATAACTGTATCAATTGATACGTCTTCCGCGATTAAAAGAGGATCGGAAATTGTACAGTAATTAATAAGCATTTCATACCGCAGTTCCATTATTCTATAAGCCTCTTCATCGGTATATTGGGCATCGATCCCAAAGGTTTTTTCGCGCATGTATTTAAAAACCTCTTTAGGCTCCGCTTCCATCAAAAACGATTTATCCTCGTCACTTATGCTTATCTGGTTAATAAAGCCTTCCCGGTTTATCAGAAAATCCATTGATGTGAAACTGAAAATTTTGTTCATGGTGGAATGATACTTATCACCGTTTTTATTGAATAAATCTATCAATCGGGCAATTGCAGCGTTTTTCTCACCATTGGAAAGCTTCGTGTCAACATATTGAACGCAGAATCCCATACGGTTTCCGGCAATGGGAATCCCGTTCCTGTCATAAATATTGCCCCTGTTGGCGTAAATAACTCCGCTTGTGGCAATCCTTTTTGTTGAGGTGTCAAGATACTCCTTGCCGTTTACAATCTGCAAATCAACAAGCTGGCGCAAAATAATACCACAGAATATAACCAGGATCAGAAAAAATATAATATACCGCCTTTTCAGATCGGCCTGCATTTCTTTTTCCTTTTCTTTATTTTTAACAGGGTCCATTTGCGCTCACCTCTCTTTGCTCAATTGTACCATACATTCCAAAAGCAATTCCATATTTAAAATTTACAATTTATTTACCCGGATGTTCTGTTACAGTTCATAAAATCTGTTTTAAGGATATTGAGCAATAGCGGAAACAAGAGCTTCATTAGCAAGAACCGGTATGTTTAAGTTTCCTCCCATTGCACAATATCTTCCATGACTTACAACCTTGTATGAACATGATCGAACTTATCAAGCTTTCTGTAAACAATCAGCACAACAGGATATACAATAAGCGTCATGGCTGCATTATAAATGCTTTCAGGAATAATAATCCTGGTAAACATAAAGGCTATATCCTGATATCCACGAAGAAAAAAGTTTATCATATAATATAGGGTTTCCACTGCTATCGATGAAAAAAACACAAAAGAGATGGGTATTAAAGGATTTTCCTTATATAATTTCTGGTTAATCAACCCGATGGGGAAACAAATTAAAAACAGACATAATGCGTACCAGCCAAGTGTCCTTCCCACAAGCACATCCATTGCAAGTCCCAGGGTAAGCCCCATGAAAGCCGCTTCCATATCCTTTCTTATAAGGGCAATGGATATGGCAACCACAAGAAGCAGGTTTGGCTTTATGCCTGCTATTTCAATATAGTCTGAAACAGTGCTTTGCATAAGACATGCTGTATAGATCAGGAGAGTTAAGTACAAAATCTTTTTTTTCATTGATTCCCTTCCCCCTCCTGGCCCATCTTAATAACCGCAACCTCCTCAAGCCTTCTGAAATCAACAGCAGGCTTTACAATTGCGTAATAATCAAATTGTCCTTCGTTTTTTACCACCTGTATTATTTCCCCGATAATTACGCCTTTTGGATAAAGGCTGCTCATTCCCGACGTTTCTACTTTATCTCCAACTGAAACTTCCACATCGGGAGGAATGTAATCAAGCCGGCACAGTCCTTCCGTCCTTAGCTGAGCGTCACCTCTCAGTATTACAAGATCTCTTGACTTTGAAAGCCTTGCTGATACAGAACTTTCCGTATCAATGATTGATACGACTTTTGATGACAGCAGATCAACTCTTGAAACCCTTCCCACAAGACCATTGGCGTTAATTACAGGATCGTTTACCGATATGCCGTCCTTGCTGCCCCTGTCAATTGTAAATATTTCATACCAGTTGCCCGGATCTATGGATGTAACATTACATCCGACCATTTCCTGAGCAAATTGTTCCTTAAAAGACAACAGCTTTTTCAAATTTTCATTTTCTTTTTCCAGTCTGTATACTTTCTCAAGTTCCCTTTCCGCTTCCGAAAGTTTTCTTTTAAGCTCGATGTTTTCTTCCCTTGCTTTTCTTACATCCCTGAAAAAATTAATTGTGTCTTTTATTTTGTCGCCTGCGGTTTTTATTCCCTTTTGCAACGGATTTAAAGGCACAGAAAGAATATTGCGGACTACATTAAGCTTACTGTCCTCACCGGCGGTTAATGCAGCCAGAACAAACAACAAAACAACAACTAAAGATATAATAAATACTTTGTTTTCAAAAAGCCTCCGCAAAAGGTAGACCCCTTCCTCAACATTATCTGCCTTTATTTGAGGAAACCAACACATTTTTGAGCGCTTCTATTTCATCCAAAACCATGCCCGTTCCAAGAACAACGCAGTCCAGAGGGTACTCAGCAATATTGACCGGAATTCCGGTTTCCCCTTTAATAAGTTTATCCAGTCCTCTAAGAAGAGCACCCCCGCCTGTAAGCACAATTCCTCTTTCCATAACATCAGCCGCAAGCTCCGGAGGTGTTTTTTCAAGTGTGTATTTTATGGAATCAACAATAGAATTAACTACTTCCTTTAAAGCTTCCCTGATTTCTTCCGAGCTGATGGCTATGTCCTTTGGAAGTCCTGTAACAAGATCCCTTCCGCTTATACTGTACGTCTCCTCGGTTTCCAAAGGATATGCGGATCCAAGCTTTATTTTTATATCCTCGGCGGTTCGTTCCCCTATCATTAAATTATATTCCTTTTTTACATAATGTACAATTGCATCATCAAGGTCATCCCCCGCGACACGCAGAGAACGGCTTACAACAATACCTCCGAGTGATATAACGGCAACCTCGCTGGTACCGCCGCCAATATCAACAACCATGCTGCCGTAGGGTTCTTCAACAGGCAGCCCTGCGCCAATTGCAGCCGCCATTGGTTCTTCAATAAGATACGCTTCTTTTGCTCCAGCTTGCAATGTCGCGTCAATAACAGCCCTTTTTTCAACCTCGGTTACACCTGACGGAACACAAACAATGACTCTGGGTTTTATTACAAGGCTTTTCCCCATTACCTTGCGTATGAAATACTTGAGCATTGCCTGGGTGATCTGAAAATCCGCAATGACCCCGTCTTTCATAGGCCTTATTGCAGTAATATTCCCTGGTGTACGCCCTATCATGTTTTTTGCTTCCAGCCCGACTGATAAAACATCACCGGTATTATTGTTCACTGCAACCACGGATGGCTCCCTTATGACGATACCTTTTCCCTTTACATGAACCAAGGTATTGGCGGTACCAAGGTCTATTCCTATATCCCTTATTAACATTCAAATCTTCCTTTCTGCTCTTTTTTATGCTTAAGATGACTGAAAAACTTGCAGGTAAGTTCCTTTGGTTCCACCTGCACCCGGCTGTACCTACAGTTTCTGAAAACTATTCTATCCCGGCTTTAAAGTTCTAAACTATTTTAATTCACTTTTGCCGGTGTCCCCGTCAAGCAGAGTTTTTATCCCGGCATTTTTAAGCATGATTGATACTTTATACAGCGGTAGCCCGACTACATTAAAGTAGTCACCTTCAATCCTCTCCACAAGCAATGCCCCCAAGGCCTGAACACCATAGCCTCCTGCCTTGTCGAAAGGTTCACCGCTATTAATATATCGCAACATATTTTCGTGATCAAGGCTTCGTATTTTTACCCGTGTTTTTTCCACATGGGATTGTTTAATGCCGTCTTCGGTATCTATAACCGTAACTCCGGTTATTACCTCATGCCAATTACCCGAAAGCATGCTAAGCATGGAATAAGCTTCGTCAAAGGTTTCGGGTTTGCCTAAAATTTTTCCGTCAATAACCACTATTGTGTCTGCAGCGAGAATAACAGGACAGGCAAAATCTTTATCAGATATTTTTTCAGCAATATCCATTGCTTTTTTTAAAGAAACAATCCGTACATATTCTTCAGGGGATACTTTTTTGTCAATGTCCTCTTTCGTGTCGGACGGAATTACCGAAAATGGTATTCCAACCTGCTCCAATAGCATTTTCCGCCTGGGAGACTGTGATGCCAGTATAAGTTGTTTCATAAATTTTTATCCGCCGCCTTAGACTCAATTTTGTAAAACAAACTAAGTATTGAACCTATTATACACCTGGAAAAGCTTTCTGGGAATATTCAATTCCGTAACACTAATTATTGTGCCTTTTCTTTGTTTACTCATTCCCATTTTGGGGAAATATGAACTATGGTATTATTGTTTAAGGAGATTACCTGAAATATTAAGACATAATAAGGAATACTTCCAATAAGGCCTGCCGAAAATTCCCTGGCGGATATTGCAAGCAAAACTATTGTTTTCAGCTGTTTCACATTGCTTGCTAAAGGGCTTCTGCAGGAGTTAATAAGTTTGCAAAAATAAATTAATATTTTGGTACTTCTCAATATGGTTATTTCAAAGTATAATAGTGTTAAGTATAAAAAACATAATACCGATGCTTATATTAAATAAATGGCTAAAAACTTAGAACAGAGGATTCAGGATATGAAGATTGAAAAAGTAAACGATAATAAAATACGCATCTTTGTCACGTTTGATGACTTGGAAGAGCGGAACATAGACCTATCCTCCTTCAATTACAATTCCCCGGAAACCCAGGAGCTGTTCTGGGATCTGATGGAACAGGCAGAATTGGAACTGGGGTTTGAAACTCATGAATCACAGCTTTGTATTGAAGCCGTCACTGATGTTGAACAGGGATTTGTAATCACCATAACAAGAATTGATGATGATAATGACTTTGAATCAATCCATAAATTCATCAAAAACCGATACAGGAGAAATGAGCTCAGAACAAAAAGGAGAACAACCAGTCTGTGCTCACCTGTTATGATTTGCAACCTGGAAAGCTTTGATGATCTGTGTATGTTGTCTTTAAGGCTTAATCCCGTTTTCAAGGGCGATAGTTCCGTGTATCGGTGTGAAAGCTCTTATTATCTTGTTTTGCGCAGAATTGAAGGAACAGAAAGCAATGTTAATTCCATTGAAAACATACTTGCCGAATACGGCGACAGGGTCATGAATGTCCTGTTTTTCGAAGGCTATCTGAACGAATATGGAACATTAATGATGGATAAAAATGCCATAGGTTTTTTCGCAAGAATGGCTTAGCGCTGTAACAGGTAACCATGGTATTCAGTTATATCAGCCCGGATAATTTTTTATTGATTTGCAGGGTTATGCAGGAATTAAGCGTTATCAAGCACCGGTGCATTAACTGAATGCTGTCATTGGTATAACAGGAATGAAATGTCCTGAATTTTAACAGCTTGTTCTTACGGTATATGTTGTAATAATAAAAGTGTATTTGCAATGTCAAACATTACAAATACACTTTTATTATATTTTCTATATGTGCCGGTCCAGGGACTATTTCTGCATAAACCTTAAGAAAGGGGCCATCTTTCTCACCGCGCCGCATAAAGACTAAAGCAAAGCGCGGTTGCTAATCCTCCAATGTATTTTTAAGCCAGCCTCTGAACTCGTCCTTCAAGTCATCCCGCTCAAGGGCAAATTCCACAGTGGCCTGCAGAAATCCCATTTTGTTGCCCACATCATATCTTTTTCCGATAAAATCATAGGCATACATTGCTTCATCCTGCATCAGGCTTTTTAAGGCATCAGTAAGCTGAATTTCTCCGCCCTTTCCCGGAGGTATATTTTCAAGATGAGAAAAAATTGCGGGTGTTATGATATATCGTCCCAGTATGGCAATATTGGACGGAGCTTTATCTAGATCAGGCTTTTCCACCATATCACTCACCTTATAAACTCTTTCATCAACTTGCCTGCCCGCAACAATGCCATATTTCGAAACCTCGCTTTCAGGCACCCTCTGCACACCCAGAATGGTGGTTTTATACTCATCGTAAACCTTAAGAAGTTGTTTTAAGCATGGCTCTTCAGATTTAACTATATCGTCCCCGAGGAGTACGGCAAAAGGCTCGTTTCCAATAAAGGCTCTGGCGCAGTAAATTGCGTGTCCAAGGCCTTTCGGTTCTTTTTGCCGGATATAATGAATATTCACAAGATTTGATATGTCAACAATCTGGGCAAGCTGTTCTTCTTTTTTACTTTTCCTTAACTCTTCTTCCAGTTCAATTGATCTGTCAAAATGATCTTCAATTGCCCTTTTATTGCGTCCTGTTTCAATTATAATGTCCTCTATGCCGGATGCAACAGCTTCTTCGACTATAAACTGTATTGTGGGTTTATCCACTATTGGAAGCATTTCCTTAGGCTGTGCCTTGGTGGCCGGTAAAAACCTTGTACCAAGCCCGGCAGCCGGAATTATCGCCTTATGTACTTTCATATCCATCCTCCTGATATATTAAAATTCAATGCCCTTTGACCGGAACTATGCTCATTTTCCAAACTACCCGGTCCGCGGTCAGCCTCATGCGGAGAATAACTTTGACCCGGACTATGCTTTGTTTTCGCTCCGATACTGTCAGTTTACGGGCTTGAACAGGAATTCCCCTTGTTCTACGTTATACTTCTCTTCTGCCCTCAAGTGATTTTGCCAATGTCACTTCATCAGCATACTCCAAGTCACCGCCTACGGGCAGACCGTGAGCAATTCTTGTGGTTTTTATTCCCAATGGCCGAATCAGCTTTGCAAGATACATAGCGGTCGCTTCACCTTCCACATCAGGATTTGTCGCCAGGATTACTTCTTTTGTCTCACCGTCTCCAATACGCTTCAGCAGACTTTTCATATTTATATCATCCGGTCCTGTTCCGTCCATTGGAGAAATAACACCGTGAAGCACATGGTACAATCCCTTGTACTCTCTTACCCTCTCCATTGCAACAACATCCCGGGGGCTTTCCACAACACATATCACGGTATGATCACGTTTTTTATTTCCACATATCCTGCAAGGGTCAACATCGGTCAGATCACCGCATACGGAACAATACTTAATCGTTCTTTTAGCCTCAACGATTGTCCGGGCAAAGTTCATGGCCCTTTCATTTGAAAGGCCTAATATGTGGAATGCAAGCCTTTGCGCTGTTTTATGCCCAATACCGGGAAGTTTCTCAAATTCATCTATAAGTTTAGCCACTGGTGCTGCGTACATGCTCATAATATTCTCCGTTTTGTTGTTTTTTTATGGGTAGCATTATATGCTGTCACATAAGTTTTGTTGAATACCGTTAAAACATACCAGGAATATTTCCCATTCCTCCGGTGAATTTGCCCATAACGGCTTGTGTTTCCTCATCAGCTTTCCTCAATGCCTCTGTAACAGCAGCCAGAACCAGGTCCTGAAGCATTTCGACATCATCCGGATCCACAACCTCAGGTGATATCTCAATTAATTTTATTTCTTTACCGCAGGTTGCTGTTACTTTTACCGCACCACCGCCGCTTGATGCCTCAACAGTTTTTCCTTCAAGTTCCTGTTTTGCCTTTTCCATTTCCTGCTGCAGTTTCATTGCCTGTTTCATCAGGTTATTCATTGCGCCTCCGCCCATGCCGCCCATGGGGAAGCCTCCTCTTCTTGCCATATACAACTCTCCTTTTATTTATATTTTATGCCGACCTATTCTGCCAAGCTTATGAAACAATCAAAATACGGAGCTTTTACAACTATATATAGAAGTATATGCATCTTACAGCTCCGACATATTCATTATAGACTTAAGTTACTGCGATTTCAATAAAACAATAAAAAGCCCCCGTGCAAAACGCCAGTGCTGTTACTGTTCACAGGCTCTGTTAAAAGGTATTGCGCAATATCTGACGTGATCAACTAACTGAGCCAGGGTGTGAACAGTACCCTGTGCTGTCCCGTTTACAGGTTCTGTATATGGATATTGGGCGCTTATTGCAGGCTGCATAAAAGATATGTTATATTTAATAAAACAGCTTTGCGTAAGCAATACTAAAGCAATCCTATGTTTTGCATGCGAGGAATTTTATGAGTGCTAAAAAAACCGACGCTTCCAGAGGATGGTACAGGCTTGATAATGCTGCGATATTGTATCTTTCCATACAATCGGAACGGATTACGACAATGTTTCGTTTTTCCGCTACATTGTATGAAAACATTGATCCCCAAGCACTTCAAACCTCACTTGTTAAGCTTATTGACAGGTTCCCATATTACAGGGTGAAGCTAAGCAAAGGCCTGTTCTGGTATTATCTTGAACATAACCCGAAGACGCCCCGGGTAGAAAAGGATGTGCAGTATCCCTGCGGACGCCTTGCACCGATTTCAAACCGCAATTTTTTATTTCGCGTAAGATATTATAATAAACGAATTGCAGTGGAATTCAGCCATGCACTCACTGACGGCACCGGCGCCGTTACTTTCCTGAAATCTCTTATATATCAATATCTTAAGGAAACAGGAAAGAATATCAGCGATTCAACAGGTATATTAACTGTGGATGAAAAGCCTGATCCCGGCGAATTTGAAGATGCCTACCACCGTTTCTACAAACCTGCTCTTCCCCTGCCGGAAACCGGAGAGTCTGCCTTTCACCTGAAAGGAAAGCTTGTGAAAAAAGGAGTATACCTTGTCATAACAGGTATATCCCTGCTGGAAGATATTATTGCTGTGGCAAAAAAGAAAAATGCTACCCTTACTGAGTTTCTGGCTGCAGTTTATATTGATTCAATGCAGGAAATTCAGGATAAATATATTAAGAACCCAAAGCATAAAAGGCCGATTTCAGTTTCTGTGCCTGTTAATATGCGAAACATCTATCCTTCCAAAACCATGAGGAATTTTTCACTTTTTGTTATTCCGAGGATAGATCCCAGGCTTGGTCATTATACATTTGATGAAATATTAAAGATTGTTCACTATTGTATGATGACTGAAATAAACGAAAAATCAATCAGCAGACAGCTGAGCCGGAATGTTGGAGGACAGCGCAATCCCGTTATCCGGATCATTCCGCTGTTTATTAAAAAGATTTTTGCCCCCCTGTTATACACAAAACTTGGCGAGAACCTGTTTTCCGGTACAATTTCCAACATAGGTAAAATAACAATGCCGGAAGAAATGATGAAGCATGTGGAGCGTATTGATTTTGTGCCCGGTCCCGGGCCGGTGAACAAAACAGGCTGCTCTGTCGTGGGCTTTAAGGATAAAATCTACATTACATTCGGACGACTGACCCGGGAGCCGGAACTGGAGAGGGTTTTCTTTACGAAACTGGTTAAAATGGGAATTCATATGACTATTGAAAGCAACGTATGAGGTGATTATAGATGGCATATTGTGTTAAATGCGGTGTGGAGCTTGAGCGTAACTTAACCTCCTGTCCTTTGTGTTCCACGCCGGTATATTTGCCTGAAGATTCAGATGAAAGCTATCAGAGAAGCTACCCTGAGCGAGTGCAAAAAAATCAGGCAAGGCATATAAACCTGGTTCCAAGCAAAACCTTTGTTTACTTAATGACATTTATTCTGGTTATTCCGGCATTGGTATGCTTTATGGTTGATATAAGAGGCAACGGCGTTGTGAGCTGGTCTTTTTACCCTGTCGCGTCACTTCTTCTTTTTTGGGTTCTGATGGCTTATCCGGCTCTGATGAAGCGGTACAGCTTTATGAAAGTTCTTACAATAGATATCTATTCAGTTGTTTTGTTCCTGGTTTCACTTGATTTATATTCCGGGGGGTTTTTATCCTGGTCTGTATACCCGGTTTCATCACTTTTGCTTGTTTGGGTTTATTTTCTGCTATTTTTTATTTTTGGCCGCGAAAAACCCGGGTATATAGCAATAATAGGATATATCAGCACCGCCCTGTATCTTTATCTGTTGGAACAGGCAACCAAATCCGTGTGGTTTTTTGAACTTGCATTGCCTATTCTGACTCTGCTTTTATTGGAAGTAATTATTGTGCTGATTCTGTCAGGATATAAATTTTTTAAGGGAGCAGGTTTGTCAGGGCTCATTATCATTAAATTAAGCCTTTTTTGCTTTGGGTGCGAATTAATAATAAACAATTATGTATATGGAAGCTCTTCATTGTTTTGGTCTTTGATTGTTGCGGTAGTTTTAATTCCTTTGTCAATTTTTTTGTTTCTTGTTCAAAGCAACGAAGAGTTCCGCGTGTATCTTCAAAAAAAGTTTCATTTGTAACTGCTGATTGGCTAAGGAAAATTACAGGATAAGGGAGGGCAAAATGAAAATTTTACTTGTTGCCGATGTTGAAAATGAATATATATGGGATCATTTCGACCCTGAGCGTTTCAAGGATATTGAGCTTATCATTTCCTGCGGTGATTTGCAGGCAAGTTATCTTT